>SKQZ01000143.1 GCA_007118765.1 Candidatus Hydrogenedentota bacterium | reverse complement strand
TATCGCCACGGTTCATCATCATTTGGGTTCAAAAAGCGATGTCTATATGGCTGTGCTGCGCCGCTTTTACGGCGAGGAGGCCGCGCTGGTGCAGGAATTTGTGGAGGCGTCCCGCGTAGAGATCATTGACGATGCGGCGCAGTTGCGACGCGTATTGTTTCGGCTGGCGGACGCCCAAATCAAACACGTTAGCTGTGCGCCCGAGCGGGCATGGTTGTACATGCGTCGCTGGCTTGAAACCACGCCCGGCCTCGCCCACACGCAACGCGGCGCGGCAGCGGCAGTGGCGGCGTTCGAGGCCTCGCAGTCACAAGCCCTGTTTGCCCCCTTGCAGGCCATCGTGCGCCGCGCCCAAAAACGCGGGCTGGTACGCTGTCAGGCGGATGCGGGCATGATTATCCGCGGCTTTGACTGGCTCCTATACACGTACTTTACGTGCGGCCCGGTTGAAAAACAACAATGGCGCGGCGACCCGTGCGCGCCCGCAAATATACGGCGGTTTAAGAAGTTTATCCATGCCTATCTGCTCTCCATGCTTGGTCTGGATAACTAGCCCGCATATATCACAAGATTTCTGTTACGCCTGGGAATCTTATACCATATCAGGCACTTTGCTTGCCCGCCGACTTCGACGTGTACTAACACGCTGTCAGCCGGCGGCCTGCGCAAGGCACCTGCTCTGGCGCAATCTTCACAGGCTCACGACGAAACTTGGTGAAATATCCGGGCTAGCGCAGCAAAAACAAGATTGGAAGGGAGAATGAAATGCACATACCGGAAACAGGCAGAAGCCGGGAAGAAATCATGCAAGCACTTGAGGCCTATAAAGCCGGCGACCTGCCGTGGAAGTCGGGCCGTGTGATGGCCTATGTGTATGACCCGGGCCGGGAGGTGTACGACACCGCCCGGGACGCGTACATGATGTTTTTAAGCGAGAGCGGGCTGGACCCCACCACCTTTCCCAGTGCAATGCGCCTGGAGCGGGAAGTGGTGCGGATGATTATCAATCTGGTGCGCGGCGATGAGGAGGTCGTGGGCAACATGACCTCCGGCGGCACGGAAAGCATTCTGCTGGCCATGAAAACGGCGCGCGATTGGGCACGCGCCACCCGACCCGAGATTACCGCCCCGGAAATGATTTTGCCCCGCACCGCCCATCCGTCTTTTCACAAGGCCTGTGTCTATTTCGGCATCAAGCCGGTAATCGTCGGATTCGACCCGGTTACGTTCCGTGCCGATGTAAAGGCCATGGAAGCCGCCATCAATGAGAACACCATCATATTGGTGGGTTCCGCGCCGGGATACGCCCAGGGCGTGGTGGACCCCATTGAAGACATTGCGGCCCTCGCCGAGAAACATGCGCTGTGGTGTCATGTGGACGGATGCGTGGGCGGCATACACCTGTCGTTCATGCGCAAAATGGGCTATGACACGCCACCGTTTGATTTTTCCATTCCCGGCGTCACCACCATCTCGGCGGATATGCACAAATTCGGCTATGCACCCAAGAATGCCTCCATTATCATGTATCGCAACAAAGAGTTGCGCAAGCACCAGTTCTTTGCGTGCATACAAACCACCACCTATGCGCTTATCAACCCCACGGTGATGAGCACAAAAACGGCGGGCCCCATGGCGGGATCATGGGCCACGCTGAACATGCTGGGCGAATCGGGCTACCAGAAGATCGTGCGCGAGGTGCAGGAGGCCACCGACCGGCTTGTGGCCGGCGTCAACGCCATTGAAGGGCTGCGCGTGCTGGGCAAACCCGACATGTGCCTGTTTTCTTTTACCTCAGACGAAATAAACCTGTTCCAAGTCGCGGATCAAATGCATCGGCGCGGCTGGTACATTCAGCCGCAGTTTTCAACGGAGCTGTCCCCTTACAACCTGCACATAACCGTCAACCACTCCTCCGTCAACCTTACGGAGGCGCTGTTGGACGACCTGCGCGCATCGGTGGACATGGTGCGCAACAGCACCGACCAGATTCCCATTGCAACCGTGCGCGAACAGGTAAACGCACTGCTGACCGCCAACCCGGAAAACGCAACTGAAACCATCCTGGCCATGGGCGGCATATCCGGCACGGAGCTGCCCGAATCCATGGCCATGATAAACACCGTGCTGGAGTGTCTGCCCGACCCGCTGGCGGAAGACCTGTTGATAGGCTATCTCAATGACCTCTTCCAATAGCGCCAACACCTCCCCCGGACACAGGCGGTGGCTCGCCCCCGGCGCGCTGCTCGTTACCGTGCTCGTGGCCTATATGAACCGGCTGAACATTTCGCTGGCCTTGCCCGCCATAACCGCGGAGTTCGGCTGGTCCGTGGCGGAAAGCGGCGCATACGGCGGGCGTCTGCTCGGGCTGTTTTATATCGGCTATGCCGCGTCGAACGTCTTGTTGAGCGGGCCCGCGGCACGCATGGGCGTGCGCCGCAGCATGGTGCTGATGATGGTGCTCTTTTCCGCCTGCACCATGTTGGGCGGACTCGTTGCCGGTTCGCTGGCGCTGCTCATTGGAAGCCGGCTGTTGCTGGGGATAGCGCAGGGGCCGCATTTCCCCCTCATGACAACCTTGACCAAACACTGGTTCCCGCCCCGGGAGCGTTCGCGGGCAAACGGCATCTTTATTGGCGGCATGTTGATTGCCCCGCTGCTGACACCGGTGCTGTTTGTGCCGGTGGTGGAATTGTGGGGATGGCGGGTAATGTTGTTTACCGTGGGCGCGGGCGGTCTGCTCGTGTCGTTGCCGGGACTGTTGTTGCTCATTTATGACACGCCTAGGCACGCCCCCTTTGTGTCCCATGAGGAAGCCGCCTATATCGAGGCCAATATGGAAACAGACGAACCTGTCGAGCGGGACTGGCGCTTCTTGTGCAGCGCCAGCTTCTGGCTCGCATCCCTTATTGCAATACTGAATAATTTTACCGTGTTCGGGGTCATGTTCTGGCTGCCCATCTACTTCACAAAAACCCATCACCTGCCCTTCAGCGATCTTTGGTATGCGGCAACATTGCCCTATTTCATCGGATTTGCGGGACTGGGCGTGATGGCGTGGCTGGGCGACGCCTTGAACCGGCGCGTGCTGCTGGCCGGCATCGGCTATCTGCTTACCGCGGGCTGCGTCTTTTTCGCCGCAATCAGCGGCCACGTCTTCATGGCCATAGCATGGTTTGCCGTGGCCGTGTTCTTTCAGTTCGCATACGGAGCGCAGGAGTTTGCCATTCTGCAACGCATCCTGCCCCGTTCCGCCATCAGCAACGGCGCAGGAATATACAACGGCATTGCCGTATTGGGTGGCGGTCTGCTCAGCACGGAAGGCATCGGCCGCATCGTCGAATACACCGGAACCTATACCGCCGGACTGCTCAGCGTTGTTGTAGGCGCCACGGCAACCGGGCTCGTACTGTTGTACCTGTCACGCTCCCTCAAGTATTGACCCACAAACCAACAACACCCATTCCGACACGAGCAGCATCAAGACCACAAACCTGCCACCGCCGTGAGCAACGTGATACAGAGATTAATAAAGGACTGTGGTTGATCTTGTCCCCGACGAGATTATCTCCTTACAAATACAACTGCGGCATATATGACGAGCGATAGAAGGATAAGCGCGAGTACAGTCCGGCGAACCTTTTTTTCTGTGAGTACACATACGGTCATTTCAGCTGCATCAATGATATTGATAATGTACCAGATCCCATAGCCCACACACTTTACTATGCGCGCCATGACGGAAAACGCACTTATTGTGACATCAACAATTGCATCCACGATATACACCGTAACACTGTAACAAGAAGGCCCGACAGGCGGCCTTCCACACCGTCCGCACACTCAAGCCGGGTAAACGTCGCCGGCGTTCCGATTGCGACTTACTCGCGCACAAGATATTCGGGCAATAAAAATCAGCGTAAAACTACCCTACCGCACCCCCCGTAAAAAGTCAATAACCACGATGAGCGCGGGATGAGCGCCCAGCCCGGATATTGCCGACTCGTCCCCAAATCAGGGATTTAAGAACCAGCCTGAAAGGTGGGTGCGCCTTGAATACGATCGTCATTGCGAGTCTCCACCACCTGCGGCGGCGATGCATCTAATGAAACTCGCATCACAGCAAAACAATCGTCTTTGCGAGGAGGGCGACAGCCCGACGCGGCAATCTGGGACATGAGATCGCGTCGCTGCGCTCGCGATGACGATACTCTTTTCCGCCCGAAGTGCGCTTACTAAAAAGTGCGTTCTTGGCAGCCAGCGCAGACGCTTTGTGCCGGGTGTGCGCCGTAGCGTATCCCATCCTTTTGACTGCGCAATCCGCGCTTGCGCTTTCCCTTTCTTTGGCACACAAACCCCAAGTATAAACCGCATGAACACGGACGATATGAAAGCGAAAGCATGGCGTTCGCACGGAGCAGCACGGCAGGTGTGCCGGTGTAGGACAAGCGGCGGCAAGGTTTTCGGGCCGGGGGTGGTTATTCAGGCTTAACCCGCATATTTCACCCCGCCGTGGCGGGGTTGCGCCCTGCGAATCTTACACCATATCAGGCACTTTGCTTGCCCGCCGACTTCGACGTGTACTAACACGCTGTCAGCCGGCGGCCTGCGCAAAGCACCTACTCTGGCGCAATCTTCACAGGCTCAC
>SKQZ01000255.1 GCA_007118765.1 Candidatus Hydrogenedentota bacterium | reverse complement strand
GTGCTTACAAGACGGGACGACTTGTTTGCCGCCGTCCACGATGGGGCAAGCATGGTGAAAAGTGCGCTGGACACAACGATGGTGGATGCCATCACCACGGTGGCGCATCATGCCAATGATTACACGGATATTGTCGTTGTCAAGAAAGGCGGCGTGTATAAACCGCAGCTGAAGGTGCGCTATATTGACGATGAGACCGCGTTTTGCGAAGCCTGCGAACAGCTGCATGGGGCACACGAAATCGGGTTGGCTTTTGAAACGACGCTTGCCGAGCCGCGCATCCTGTGTACGGTTCAACTCGCTGCAGAGGATACAGTCTACGTTATAGACGCATTGCCATTAGAGGATTTTACGCCGCTGAAGCGCCTGCTGGAGGACGAGCGTATCCTCAAGATTATCCACAACAAAGCATTTGAAGAGCAGGTGTTGGGTCAATATGGCATCCGGATTAACAACATATACGATACCCTCATCGCCTCGCGTAAACGAAGCAAGACGCAATCAAGGCGGGGCCATAATCTCCGGGATGTATGTGCCCGCGAGTTGGGCATTTTTCTGGACAAATCGTTGCAGGCGTCCGACTGGACCGTCCGCCCGCTGAGCGTAGCGCAGCGCGATTACGCCGCGGCAGACGCAGAGGTGCTTCTTTATCTTTATCGCCGGTTCGAACCGCCGAAACCGCCGGAGACCATGTCGCTGTTTTGATGGGCAGGCAGTGCTTTGGTGTTCGCCGGTCGTAGGCGTGCGGTTCACACATGCCCGGAAAATGCTTGACTCAATCAGGCTATCTGTATATGATGGGTTATCTTGGATATTTCACCCCGCCGCGGTGGGGTGAAATATCCGGGCCAAACCTTTGGAGTACGGTTATTGACAGGGGTGGGCATGTTCGCAGCCCTGTCAATGCTCAATAAGACCAAACAGTCAGGGAGAATTGTTGCCATGTTTCGTATCAGCAGTATTGTAATGCTTGGGTTGTCATGTGTATTGCATGTAGCGTGTGACTCCGTGCCGTGGGAGGCGGGAAGACATGATTTGTCGGTGGTCGATGGGCGCATCCATCGGCGCGATTCCGGCTTCACATTGCGCGCCATTCATGAGCCGGATGTGTGTAGTCGCGGAGCGGCATTGTCGGAGATGGTTCCGGCCATGGTGCGTGTGGCCAAGGTGGGGGGGAACACCATCGCCTTTGACCTGACCGGGTTTAATGATGACGGCACTGAGCTTGCCGAGGAAAGTGTGGCGACGGTGTCCGCCTATGCCGACCGGGCCAAGGACCAGCGAATGGCGGTGCTTGTGCGCGTGGTCGGCGAAGATGGTTCTGAGGAATACCGCCGCAATGCCGTGGCAACGGCCGCCGAGGCCTTGTCTGGTGAAGCGCGCGCGGCCTATTGGATTGACGGGCCGGATGCGGGCGCCTTGACTGCGCAGTTCAAGCAGATTGCCCCCCATCTTGTGGTGGCGGCGCCGGAAAACGGCGACATCACGGTTACGGACAACGCGGATGAAGCAGGCGACAGCGGGTTGTTCTTGCTGCGGGATGCGTTGCCAAATGACCCGCGCAGCCATGTCAACTTCGTGTTGTGGGGTGGCGAGGAAACCTATGCGATGTTGGACGAGGCCTACATGACCGATGCCGAGAAACTGGATTGGACGCCCGACAATACCTTGCTCACGGAAGAAGAGCGTGAGGAAGGGTTTGTCTCGTTGTTTAATGGCCAAGACTTGGATAATTGGTGGCCTTTCAACTATGGCGAAGACTCCTTTCTGGTCAATGACGACGGTTATATTGAATGGTATCAAGGCGGCGCGGGCGCCATTATGACTGCCAAGCGCTATGATAATTTCATTCTGCGCCTGGAATATAACGTTACGGAAAGAGACGGAAACAGCGGCGTTTTCGTCCGTGCCCCGCGGGCGGCGCGACAGTCCAGAATCGGTTTTGAATTTCAAATCCTGGGCGACTCCTATCTTGAAGAGCCGGACGACCAAAGCACGGGTTCGGTGTATGATGTGCAGGAGGCGTTGACGGTGGCGGCACGTCCGGAAGGCGAATGGAACGAAGTGGAACTGATGCTGGACGGCCCCCGGTATCGCGCCCTTCTCAACGGCGTGGTGGTGCAGGACACCGATTTTGACGAAATCGAGGAAATGCAGTATCGGCTGCGCCGCGGATTTATCGGCCTGCAAGACCACGGCGATCACATATTGTTCCGCAACGTCCGTATCAAAGAACTGTAGCGCAGGACGCAAAGGAATATGCCCATGAAACCGCGCATTGTCTGTCGTGTTGTCGTTACGACGTTGTGCTGTTGGATGGTGTTGTGTGCTTGTGTTCCGGCGCTGGAGACAACGCTGACGGACGAAACCGGCTTTGAAGGCGCCGTCTCCGTGTTGTCCGTAGAACGACAGGACGCTTTTGATGTGGCTTTGGCGCGTGTGCCCTACCGCGACATTTACGGCGCGGCGCAAACCGGCATTGCCCGCGTGGTGGTGCATCGCCAACAACTGCAGGAGCAGGCGCCTCTGCCCATATTCTGCCATGTCCACTACGAAATGGGCATTGACGGCGCACGCCGCTGGGCGGAGCAGGGCTGGGCGGTGTTTACCGCCGTCTATAATGAGGAAGCGCCCATCGCCGTGTCTGTGGGCGACGGCAACAACCTCGCCCGCGCCATCATTCAGTGGGCACGGCGCTGCGCCTTTACTGACAGTACGCGGCTGCATTTGGACGGTGGCAGCCAGGGCGGCTACATGGTGCTGGCCATGAGCGCGGATATGTTTCCCGTCACCTCGGCCACGTCCGACGCGCCCGTCGTCAATTGGGCGTACAACTTTAACTATTTCGAGGCGAACCGGCCGTTACTGGAAGACTATGAGCAGCCCTTCGACGCGCCGCTCCCGGTGATGGCGGCGGTACTCCCGCTGGCGGACATGAGCTACGTGCATTTCACCGACGACGTGTCCGATGATGCGTGGTATTACGTGAGCCCTGTGAGTAAAGTATCGTATATCACCAATCCCACCATGATTCTGTTTGGCACGGGCGACATGCTGGTGCCCATGGAACAGATGTCGCGCAAACATGTGCCCGACTGTGCGTTTGACACGTTTCCGGCAGGCTATCAGCGGGACTTTGACGCGGTGACGTTGAACGACCGGGCGCGTGTACCCTTTGAAGAACTGCTTCCGGAAGAACAGGTGTTCACCCACGTCGAGCCGCTGCAGGAAAACAGCTACGTAATTACCCTTGACATGCGCCTGGGCAAAGAGGAGCATCCCGAAAAACGGCCCGAGCCCATTGAACGAAAATGGAGTCAGGAGCATCAGTGGAACCTTTATTATCTCGATGAAGGGTGTGCGTTGCCTTTTTCCGACCATTTTACCTATGCGTGGAACACAAGGCCGGACAGCTATGTCGCTCATTATCGCGATGCCACGCCCGCCCCGGACATACTCACTGCACCCAAACTGGAGCGTTTACTGGAGCGTTATGATGACGCCCTTACCGGATTACCCGCGCTCAACAACGGCGCGGAGGTGAATCGCCGCAACTTTGATGACGTGGAACGTCGGGACGTCATTGCGGGCTTGTTGGAGTATGCCTCGTTGAGCGAGGCGCACGCGGCACGGCTGCGGGAACTGTACCAGGCGGGGACGCGCAAGCCCTTTGGCGCGCCCTTGTCCGGTGAGATGTTGCAGGAACGGTTGGATACATTGACGCGCCCGGAAGCGACCCCATGAAATACGGCGTGCCCGCCTTTCAAAAAGCGCTGCTGGCATGGTTTTCCGAAGAAGCGCGTGATTTGCCGTGGCGCCGTACCAAGGAACCGTACTGCGTGTATCTGGCCGAGATCATATTGCAACAGACACGCGTGGACCAGGGCCTGCCCTATTATGAGCGGTTTTTGAAACGGTTTCCGACAGTACAAGCCTTGGCACAGGCTGATGAGCAGGATGTCCTCAAGCAATGGGAGGGGCTGGGCTATTACACCCGCGCACGCAATATGTGCCGTGCGGCCAAAATGATTGTGGAGCAGTTTGACGGTGTATTTCCGGATTCGCCTGAACTGTTGCAATTACTGCCGGGCATCGGCAAGTATACGGCGGGCGCCATTGTCAGCATTGCCTTTGACAAGATGGCGCCCGTATTGGACGGCAACGTAAAGCGAGTATTGGCGCGGATTGATGCCATTGGCGATGTTGTTGACCTGCCCGCCACGGAAACGCTGCTGTGGAAGCGCGCCACTGCGCTGACTCCTGCCAAAACACCGGGTGACTTCAATCAGGCTATGATGGAACTGGGAGCGCGGATATGTGTTCCCCGCGCCCCCCTTTGCGAAACCTGTCCCGTGCAGCGTCATTGTGATGCCTTTGCCCGCGGTATCCAGGAAACGCTGCCCAAACGCACGCCCAAAAAAAAGACGCCCCATCACGAGGTCGCGGTTGCCGCCATTCGCGATGCTGCAGGGCGGTATCTCATCGGCCGGCGGCCATCCGAAGGGTTCCTCGGTGGATTGTGGGAATTTCCCGGCGGAAAAATTCAAACAGGAGAAAACGCCGCGGAAGCGCTTGTGCGCGAGTGTCGCGAGGAGCTGGGTGTCACGGTTAAACCGGGCGGTCTTGTGGCGGTGGCGAAACACGCCTATACCCATTTCCG
>SKQZ01000251.1 GCA_007118765.1 Candidatus Hydrogenedentota bacterium | reverse complement strand
TGCCGGGGGTGCGCCGGCAACTGGTGGCGCTGCAACGTGAATTTGGCTGTCGCCGTCCCACCGTCGCCGAGGGCCGCGACATTGGCACGGTGGTATTCCCGAAGGCACGCTGTAAAATCTACCTGGACGCGTCATTGTCCTGCCGTGCGCGGCGGCGGGCACAGGAAATGGAAGCAGGCGGCGTCACGGTGGACATGGACGCCCTCATGGAAGAGATCAGGGAACGGGATGAACACAGCATGAACCGCGCCGACTCGCCTTTGCGGCGTGCCGAGGACGCTGTTTTGGTGGATACGACCGACATGACGTTGGACGAGGTGGTGGCGCGCCTGGTTGCCTTGGCGCGGGAGCGCCTATGACAGCCGCAACGGCAGAATTCGAATGGGAGGTGGCGCCGTTTGACATGGCGCGTGCCGATGCGTTGGCGCAGGGGTGCAACATTTCGCCGCTGCTGGCCCATTTGCTGATCCTGCGCGGGATAACCACACCGGAGGGTGGGCACGCCTTTTTGCATCCGACCTTAAGCCAGTTGTCCAATCCCTATGAGCTGGATGACATGAAGCCCGCGGTAAACCGTATCATGGCCGCAAAAGAACGGGGGGAAGCCGTTCTAATCTTCGGCGATTATGATGTTGACGGCGTCACCGCCGCAGCCATTTTGGCGCGGGGCCTTCAGCGATTTGGAATAAAACGGGTGACGTGTGACATGCCGGATCGCTTTGCCGACGGCTATGGGCTCATGCCCGACCGGGTGAAACAAGCCAAAGCCGAAGGCTACGGACTATTGATTACCGTGGACAACGGCATCAACGCCCATGACGCGGCGGACAAAGCCCATGCACTGGGTCTGGACCTCATTGTCACGGACCACCATGCCCTGGACACTACACTGCCCAAAGCGGCGGCCGTCATCAACCCGAAGCGCGGGCCCGCCGACCATGTGGCTGCAACAATGTCCGGGGCGGGCGTGGCGTTCAAACTCGCCTATGCCCTGAACGGTTCCCCCAACGACCTCGATATCGCCGCATTGGGCACGGTGGCCGACATCGTGCCGCTGTTGGGCGAAAACCGGGTGATTGTCGCGTTGGGCTTGAAACACATCAAAAAGCATAAGCGCTTGGGAATTGCCAAACTCGCCCATGCCGCCCACTTTGTTCTTGACGAGATCAGCGCCCACAAAATCAGCTATCAGCTGGGGCCGCGCCTGAATGCCGCCGGACGTCTGGACACGGGGCACGCGGCACTGGAATTGCTGCTGACCGACAACGAACATCAGGCGGCGGCGCTCGCGGCCACCCTTAATGCGGCCAATGAGGAGCGGCGTGCCATTGAGCGGGAGATACACGACCAGGCCGTCGAAAGTCTGGATGCGTTTATGACCGAAGCACAACGGTCCATTGTGCTGGCCCGCGAAGAATGGCATCAGGGCGTCATTGGGATTGTGGCGTCACGCTTGCAAAACAAATATCACCGCCCGGTCATTGTCTTTTCCATGGGCGACGACGGTTTCTGGCATGGCTCCGCACGGGGCGGCCGGGGGTTCAACATGATGACCGCCCTTCAAGCATGCAGCGACCTGCTGATCAAATATGGCGGCCATGCCGCCGCCGCGGGAATGACGCTGGCGCCGGAGCATCTGGACACGTTCCGGGAACGTTTTGAAAGCGAAGCATTGCGCCAGTTGGGCACGGGAAAACTGCGTCCCCTGCTGCAGGTGGATGCCGTGGTCTCGCTCGGCCAGTTGAACAGCGCGTTCGTGCGCAGTCTCGATTTACTGGAGCCCTATGGACAAGGCAATCCCGCGCCCGTATTCTGCGCGGTAGGCGTTGAGATCGTTCCCCACTCCATGCGCGTGCTGAAAGACCAGCACCTCAAATTCACTGTCCGGCAGGGGGATGCCCAAGTCAATGTAATCGCCTTTCGCATGGCAGAACGCTTCTACACGGAATCGTTGCCGGAAAAAGCGGATATCGTGTTCACCCCACAGATCAACACCTACAACAATGTTTCCACCGTACAGCTGGTGGTGAAAGATATCCATGCCGCAAACGACACGGCCGTACCATAAAAACTTGCGATGTCCCGATAAAAATCGGTACCGTATAGACAGGTAGATGAAATGGCATTCCCCGTATCTCATGCAATGCTGTTATTTTTTTGTTCGGGGAGGCCCAGTATACAACCAAAGAGGAATCTGTTATGAATCTACACCAGGTAGTCCCGATGTTCGTCGTTGTCGTTGCCATTATGGCGTGTTTCGGCATCAAGTTCGCCGTCGCGGAGGATGCCGAGCCGGAACAGAGCACAGCCGTTCTGGAAACGGAAGAAGACCGCATCGGATACACCATTGGCCGTCAATTGGGCGCGTCTGTGCTGGAAAGCCAGATTGAAATGTCCGTCGCCGGCGTATTGGCCGGCGTGGAAGATGTGCTGCGCAACCGGCAGTCGGCGATGACCGATGAGCAAATGCAACAGACCATGATGACGCTTCAAATGAAAATGATGCAAGAAATGCAATCGGAAGCGTCGGACAATTTGGAAGCGGCCAATGCGTTCTTGGAAGAGAATGCCGAGCAAGACGGGGTGGTCACGCTGGACAGCGGATTGCAATACCGCATTGTCGAGGCAGGCGAAGGCGATTCACCGGCGGCAACCGATCAGGTAAGCGTTCATTATCGGGGTACGCTGCTCAGCGGCGAGCAATTTGACAGCTCCTATGACCGCGGTCAGCCCGCCACCTTCGGCGTGAACCAGGTCATCCCCGGCTGGCAGGAAGCGCTGCAACTGATGAAGCCCGGCGCCAAATGGGAACTGTTTATCCCGCCGGACCTGGCCTATGGCGAAACGGGCAACCAACGGATTCCCGGCAACTCGCTGCTGCTGTTCGACGTGGAATTGCTGGAAGTGATTGATCAATAGCATCTGCTGTAATGTGATGATTGTGTGCTGCGCGTCGGCCACCCGGCCGGCGCGCAAACCATAAGGGAGAACCATGGCGAATGGTTGAGATTCGTGGCTTTCGCGGATTGCGGTTCGATGCAGAGAAAACAGGGCCGCTGGATGATGTGTTGACCCCGCCCTATGATGTCATCACCGAGGCGGAGCGCCAGGCGCTTGCCGGCCGAAGCGCTTACAACATGACGCACTTGATTCTGCCCGAAAGCGACGGCAACGCAACCCCTTATGCCGCAGCGGCGAATGTAATGCGGGCATGGATGAACGACGGCGTATTGTGTCCGGATCCCGCGCCATCGCTGTATTTGTTGCGGCAACAGTTTACCGGCCCGGACGGCAAGGCCTTTGAGCGCTGCGCTTTTTTCGGACTGCTGAAACTGCCGGAACCGGGCGAGCATTTTATCCTTGGACATGAACGCACCTTTGACAAACCGGTGGCCGACCGTCTGGCGTTAATGCAGGCCACACAGGCAAATCTCGAACCCATTTTCGTCATGTATTCCGATGAGGACGGCACATTCCGCGAAAACCTCTATGCCCCGCTCGCCACCGAGACGCCCCTGCTGCGCGCGCGTACCTCGGACGGTGTGACCCAGGAATTGTGGCGCGTCCCCTGCCCGCCCGCATTGGATGCCCATTTTGAGAATCAAACCCTGTATATTGCGGACGGGCACCATCGTTTCAAGACAGCCTGCACCTACCGTGACACGTGCAGAGCATCCGGCGGCACGGACGCCCCCCCGCAGGGACACGATTATGTCATGGCCGGATTCGTGGCGTTTGAAGACCCGGGCCTCAAGATTTATGCCGCGCACCGGGTGCTGCCGGCGCCCTACCCCATTGATTTTGAGGCGTTTTTATATCAACTGCGCCACTATTTTGACTGCAAACCATTGGATACTGATGCTGCCGAGGCCGAGTTCACGAAAACAGACCCCGATGCCTGTTCGCTCGTTATGTGCGTGCATGAGCACGGCACATGGCTGCTCACCCTCAAAGAAGAGACGCGACAGGAACTTGTCGGCACAGACAGAGCCCCCGCGTGGCGCGCCCTTGATGTGGCTGTACTCCACCAGGGGATATTGACGCGTCTGCTGGAATTGCCCGAAACCACCGCGCTCCTGTACGAAAAGAACGCACGCCATGCCTGCAGTCAGGTGGAATCAGGCGAGGCCGCCTTGGCGTTCTTATTACGGCCGACCAAACCGGAACAGGTGCGCGCCTGTGCCACGGCGTCGGAACCGATGCCGCAAAAGGCAACCTATTTCTATCCGAAACTACCCTCGGGCGCGGTCATGTATGACTTTAGCCTCTTGGAATAAATAATCCGGCGACACGCCTATAGTGCGAATAAAAATGCCGGCAAAAACGTTCCAACTATGTAACCCGTAGATACGGGGAGATCGTTTACAAGAATAAGAATATAACATAAGATAGTGGATGAATAAGCCACAAAAAACAAGTTTGATTACTGTTCACCATGTGGTATAATGTCTATGGAAAGTTGAACGGGGAACAGGCCGGTTTAATGGCATACAGCGAACAAACCGGCAAACGTTCAAGTGAACAGGGCGTTTTGTGCTCTGTTAAGGACAAAATAATGAAAACATCGGCAACACACAAGATGGCGCGCCTGCGACGCAATGACGCTGGTGTCACGCTGATTGAGCTCACCTTTGCAGCGGGCGTACTGGCCACGGCGCTGGGCATTATGTTC
>SKQZ01000057.1 GCA_007118765.1 Candidatus Hydrogenedentota bacterium | reverse complement strand
CCATGCTTCATTTGTGGTACGCCAATAGGGCGGCGTCATCCAGCCATGGTCTTGTGGCAGCATCACGGCCACCGGCGTATCCGGTGCGCCCGGGTTTATTATCTGCGCGGTTTTGGCGAAGGCGTCTATGGCCTTGGCGATAGTGGTGGGTCCTTCGGGACGCACAAGCAAATCGCCTCCCTCAATACAAAGGGCCTGCGCCCCGCCTATATAGGAAAGCCACAGGTGACGCGTGTAAAGAGAGGCGGACAAGTTCTGAACACATCCGTAAATGACGCCCCACCACAACGACAAATCAATGCCCCATTCACAGCCGAATTGGCGTGCCGCGCCGCGTGCGAAGGCAATGGCCGTCTGCAAGTCTTCCACATCATCATTGGCGCGCTCCACGATCACGCATTTTACCCCATGCCGTGCATAATGATGGGTTGTTCCCGCGAACCCGGCGATGGCCCAGGGGGTCACGTCAGGCGCTTGGCGGGCCGCTTCCATGGCGGTGTCAAGATATTCGTCAAACATGGCTTTGGCCTCGCCATGCGTGGCGGGCGGGTTACGCAAGAACGCCGCCGAAAAGCCGACCCCGGCAGAATCGTCCTCCACAAAAAACTGTATGCGTGGAGGGCTCGCGTTTGATTCCCTTATCAACTCAATGAATGCGTCCATGTCCGGCGTATCCGCGCTGCGAAAGGACCAATGCCAGGTGCGCGTGGCGGGATGTCCGTGGATTTGCCCGATAATCACAAACCCCTGTGCTTGCAGCGGGCGAATAACCTCCGCCGTTGCCGAGGGCGGGGTCTCAATGGCCCAGCACCAGCCCTGTTTCGCCAGCCAATCGGTCACATGCGTCGTGTCGGGCGAGACGTGCAAATCCCATACCATGCGCAAAGGCGAGGTTATACGGTTGCCCGTGCTTGTTGTTGCCGGCACGACCGCCGCCAGTATCGCCGGAAACAGTCCCGGGGAAACGCTCATTGCCATGTTCCTTCATGAGGGGTCGCATTGGAGCGGGCGCCAATGAGGCGTTTGCCCGCCGCCAGAATGCTGCAAGGCGCTCGTTGCGCTTACATTTTTTGCATCAGGGCAAGAAATTCCTCGTTGTTCTTGGTCTTTTTCAACTTGCCGATAAGCAGGTCCGCCGCCTCCACGGATTCCAGCGGGCTGAGCACACGGAAGAGCAGCCAAATGCGCTCAAGCTCTTCTTTCGATATCAGCAGCTCTTCTTTGCGGGTGCGGGACCTGTTGACGTCTATGGACGGGAATATGCGTTTTTCCATCAGACGCCTGTCAAGATGTAGTTCCATGTTTCCGGTGCCCTTGAATTCCTCAAAGATAACATCGTCCATGCGGCTGCCGGTGTCAATAAGGGCGGTGGCGAGAATGGTCAGGCTGCCCCCCTCTTCGATGTTGCGCGCAGCGCCAAAGAACCGCTTGGGCCGCTGCAAGGCGTTTGAATCAACACCGCCGGAAAGCACCTTGCCGCTTGCGGGCACGATAACGTTGTAGGCGCGCGCCAGCCGTGTGATGGAGTCAAGCAGTATGATCACGTCACGCTTGTGTTCCACCAGTCGCTTGGCTTTGTTGAGCACCATTTCCGCCACTTGCACATGCCGCTCCGGCGGCTCATCAAATGTGGACGCGATCACTTCGCCCTTGACGGAACGCTGCATGTCGGTCACCTCTTCAGGGCGTTCGTCAATGAGCAATACGATAACACTCGCTTCCGGATGGTTGATTGCCAGGCTGTTGGCGATTTTTTGCAACAAGACCGTCTTGCCGGTAAACGGGGCGGCCACAATAAGACCGCGCTGCCCTTTGCCGATGGGCGAAATCAAGTCCATGGTGCGCATGGCGATTTCGTCCTGCGTCGTTTCCAGACGCAGCCGCTCATCGGGATGCAATGGCGTAAGGTTGTCGAAGTTGATGCGTTTGTATGCCTCTTCGGGGCTCTCGTGATTGACGGATTCCACCTTCAGCAACGCAAAATAACGCTCGCCGGGTTTTGGCGGCCGCACATGTCCGGTTACACTGTCGCCCGTGCGCAGACCGAATTTGCGAATCTGCGACGGCGACACGTAAATGTCATCGGGGCCCGGCAGATACGAATAGTCGGGGGAGCGCAAAAAGCCGAAGCCGTCCGGCAAGATTTCGAGCGTACCCTCGCCATAGGCAGAGCCGGCCTTTTCAATGCTGGCTTGCAGCAGCCGGAATGTAAGATCCTGCCGCTTCAGTCCGCCATATTCACGCAAACCAAGCTCTTCGGCGAGATCGACAAGATCCTGCATGCTCATGGCCTTCATGTCGCCAATGGCGATATCCGGCCCGTTGCCAAGTTCCGGCATGGGCTCATTGGCCACGTCGAGAATCTGTGGCTTGCGTCCGCCGTGGCCGGGGCTGGGGCGGCGTGGTTTGCCAGGCTTCCCCTGCGGGTTGCGGCCGCCGGGCCCGCCTTTTCTACGCGGGTTCTTGGACTTTTGGTTGTGCGATTTTTCTGAAGCTTTTTGCTCCGGCATGTGCATTCCTTTCGATAAGAATCACGAGTTTCTTGTTGTTGCTATGACCATATTGACATTCTTGCCAACACATCACGTCTATATTGTTGTTTTGAACACGACACGACCATCGTCCGGGCCAATCGCTGCCACAGGCAGCACAAGCCCGAAAACAAACTAATGAATTTCGGCCCAATGTGTGCCAATGCCGATGTCCACCTGTAGCGGCACGCGCAGTTCGGCCGCATTCTCCATTACGTTTCTCATTGTGTCGGCAACATCGTGTGTGCATGTTGCCGGTGTTTCCACCACCAATTCGTCATGTACCTGCAGTAGCATGTGCGTGTCATCATACGCATCCAGCGCCTCGTCAAGACGTACCATGGCACGCTTGATAATATCGGCTGCAGACCCTTGCACCGGCGTGTTAATGGCCATCCGCGCCGCCGCATTTCGTTTGGTGGCGTTTTTGCTGTTCAAATCCGCGATATAGCGCCGTCGCTGAAACATGGTGGTTACATACCCGTCTCGTTTGGCTTTTTCCGTAGTGGCTTCAAGCCAGTTTGCCACGCCGGCATAGGTATCAAAATAACTGTCAATAAAGCGCTTCGCTTCGTTGCGCGTAATGCGCAGGTTCCGCGCAAGCCCGAAATCGCTAATGCCATAGACCACCCCGAAGTTGACGGCCTTGGCTTTGCGTCGCATTTCTCCGTCAACGTCGTCGGGCTTCACGCCGAATACCCGTGCCGCCGTGTCGCGATGTATGTCCGCACCGGCGGCGAATGCCTCCAGCAATTTCTCATCCTGCGACAAATGTGCCAGGATGCGCAGCTCTATTTGGGAATAATCAGCGGCGATAAGCCGTAGCGAGGCGTCACCGGCCACAAAGCCCTGTCGAATACGCCTGCCGAAACCTGTTCGCACCGGAATGTTCTGCAAGTTGGGGTTGCTGCTTGACAAGCGCCCCGTGGCCGTGACGGCCTGATTAAGCGACGTATGTATGCGTCCGGTATCCGGGTGGACAAGTTTCGGCAGCGCCTCAACGTAGGTGCCGCGCAGTTTTTCAAGTGTACGATATTCAAGAATCGCTTCGGGCAGGGGATGCTCGGCGGCAAGCGCTTCGAGCACATCCACATCTGTCGAATATCCGCGCTTCGTCTTCCTGATCGGATTCAGCCCTATCTTGTTGAACAGAATTTCCTGCAATTGTTTGGGAGAGTTTATGTTGAATGATTCGTCTGCCAGTTCATGAATACGCGTTTCAAGTGTTTTCAGGCTGGAGGCGATTTCTGCTTGCAATATCGAGAACTGATTACTGTCTATTGCGATGCCGCGCATCTCCATGCGTGCCAATACATGGATGAGCGGCAACTCCATGGCATTGAACAGGGAACTGAGTCCCGCCTTTTCCAACAGCGGCGTCAACACCTCGGCCAGCCGGAACGTCATGTCCGCATCTTCGCAGGCATATTCGGCGGCCTTGTCAATCGGCGCTTGGTCGAACGTAATGGACTTCGCGCCGACACCGATGATTTCGCTAATGGGGATTTTCCTGTGATTCAGGTAGTGAAGGCTCAGATCATCTAAATTATGCCTCAAACGGGACGGGTCTGTCAAATAAGACGCCACCATGGTGTCCATCACCACCCCGGCCAATGTGATGCCCGCCTGTTGCAGCACGATGCTGTCGTACTTGATGTTGTGTCCGATCTTGCCAATGGACGCATCTTCCAACAGCGGTTTGAGCGCGCTTAACGCCGTTGCAGGCGCAAAATCTGTGGCGGTCTCGTCGCTGCCTTCCATCAGCGCCTCAAGATCCGGCGGGGAATGGCCGATGGGCACGTAATACGCGACGCCCGCCTCTGCGCACAGGGAGATGCCCACCAGTTCGGCGAACATGGGGCGCACGTCGGTGGTTTCGGTATCAACGGCCATCACTTTCGCCGTGCGCATCTCCTGAACCAGTCGGTCAAGTTTTTCGGCGGTGTCCACCAGCTGATACACCTGTGCAGGTTTCCGGGGCGCCGCGTCGGGGAACATGTCCGCCAACAGCGAGTGAAAGGCGAGGTTTTCGAAGCAATCGCGCACTTCCGCCATGTCCCACGGTTCTCGTACGCATTGCTCTGGCGTAATATCCAGGGGCACATCCGTTTTAATGGTGACTAAGTCCCGCGCAAAAAACGCTTGGTCGCGGTCTTG
>SKQZ01000165.1 GCA_007118765.1 Candidatus Hydrogenedentota bacterium | reverse complement strand
TTTGCGCAGGCCGCCGGCTGACAGCGTGTTAGTACACGTCGAAGTCGGCGGGCAAGCAAAGTGCCTGATATGGTGTAAGATTCGCAGGCGCAACAGAAATCTTGTGAAATATCCGGGCTAGTCCTTGGAGTTGCATGATGCGTCGCTTCCCATTCTATGGTTATTGTCTGGCTGGTGCTGCCGCCATCTTCGTAGGCCTCACGACCCTCTGGTTCGGGCTGTTTATTGATGACTATCTTTTCCTGGCCACCCTCGCAGGACAGAATCCGCTGGGGTCGCCGACCAATCTGTATGTTTTCGGCAGCGGCGATCCCACGGACGTGTTGCCGCTCATCCAGGACGGCCCCTACCCGTGGTTTGGCGACCCCGAATTTCGCGTCCATTTCTTTCGCCCGCTGGGGTCGCTGTCAATGGCGCTGGACTATGTCCTTTTCGGGCCTTCTCCGTTTGCCTTTAATCTGCACTCATTGCTGTGGCATTGGATAATGTGTCTGGCGGCCATGCTGGTTTTCAGGCGAACCTTGCCACCGGCGGCGGGCGTAATTGCGTTGCTTCTTTTCATCTTGGACGCCTCCCATATTCTGCCTGCCGCGTGGTGGTCGAATCGTCATGCCCTTATTGCGGTGGGCATGGGGTTTTTCGGTGTGGCGGCGCATTTGCGATGGCGGCAGGACGGGTGGCGGCCGGGGCTGCCCCTTTCCCTCGCCGCATATGTCACGGCACTGCTGGCATCGGAGGCAGGCCTGTGCACATTGGCTTATGTGGCCGCATACGAGATGTTTGGTGCGCGTGAGCGGTGGCGCGCCAGAATCGCCGCGCTATCACCCGCGGCCGTGCTGGCAATAACCTATGTTCTGCTTTACAAATGGGCGGGGTATGGCGCTCAGTATTCCGACATCTATGTTGATCCCATGAGCGATCCGATGGGATATGCACTGGCCGCGCCGGGACGCTTCTTGATGCTGGCGGGCGCCCAATTCTTCATGGCGCCTGTCGAAGCCGTACTGTTGCGCAATACACTGGCCCCGTTGTTTGTGGTTGTCGGCGCCGTGGCGCTTGCCGTGATCGCAACGGTGCTCTATCGGTTGTGGCCCCGGTTTCAGGAAGAGGAGCGGCAGGCATTGCGCTGGCTGATTCCCGGCGCAGTGTTGGCGACCACACCGACCTTGGCAGCCATTGTGAATGCGCGGGTGCTGCTGGCGGCATCGTTGGGCGGCGCCGCCATTATCGCGGTCATCATCGTCTGCTTGTGGCGGGAATTGCGCACCCTGTCCACGCCGCCGTTTAAGCCGTTGCTGATGCGTGTGATTCTATGGTTGCTCGTGGTGTTGCATGTCGGCGTGGCGGCAGTGGCATGGCCGGCGCAGGTGACTCTTATGCGCGGCGGCATGACCTATCTCAACAGACTCATACGGAACAGCGAACTCGATGAAACGCGGATTGCCGACACCCAGGTGGTGGTATTCAATGCCCCCGACCCCTACACCAGCTTATACCCGTTGATGTTGCGGAGTTATTACGGCAAAGAGGCGCCGCGTTCATGGTGGAACCTGTCGTTTGCGCCCTTTCCACATCGCGTCACCCGCACCGGGCCGCGGGAGATGGAACTGGAGGTGCTCGGAGGCGAACTGCTTACCAGTACAATGGAACGGCTTTTCCGAAGCGCACGGCGTCCCTTGTATGCAGGATACGAAATGTCCCTGAACGGGCTGTGTATCAAGGTGCTCGAAATGGGAACGGTCGGGCCTGTCAAGATGCGACTGCTCTTTGAAAAACCGCCGGAACACGAACGGTACCAACTGCTGGCTTTCCAAAATGGCGCATACCGGCGTTTTGTGCCGCCGGAACCGGGGGAATCCGTAATATTGCCCCATGGATTTCCTTCCCGCCGACAAAGGCATTCATCCCACGAAGCAACGCCGGAAGAAGACCGGTTTTAACCCGGATATTTCACCCCGCCTTAGCGGGGTTGCGCCTGCGGATCTTCTGCCGTTGGCTATTCGCGCATGGAACGACGATGCCCATCGCGAGGCGTATGCCCATTTGGGCGAGGCGGTGCGATCGTATCGGGAACGGCTGCTGTACCCCGCGTTTCTGATGGAGCCGTAATACAACAGCTGCAAATCACAGGGGCCTGCACGGGTTATCGGCCCACAAACACCTGGGTATAAAAATGCAGCCCGTTTTCCTGGCGGGCCACGCCCATGCCGGTGTGTGTATATTCTGCGTTCAGGATATTGGCGCGATGGCCGGGGCTATTCATCCAGCTCACCACCGCCGCCGCCGCCGGATCTGCATGACCGCTGTTATACGCAATGTTTTCGCCCGCCACTCGCCAGGGTATGCCGGCATTGTTGAGCCGGTCCGCCGGCGACATGCCCGCAAGGTTGGTGTGATTAAAATAGTTGTATGCCGCCATTTCCTGGCTATGGCGCCGGGCTACCCCGCGTATGGCCGAATCCATGACGAGAGCCGGAAGACCGTGGTTGGCGCGCTCAATGTTCACCAAGTCGAAGGCGCGCTGTTCGATGGTGGCAACTGCCGCCCCGGTACTGCCGCCGTTTTGTCCGTCGGGCGGCAATTCTTCAAGCGGACAGCCCGGCAACAAGGCACACAAAACCAATAGCGTCATAAGAAGCAAAGCATGTTTTGGCATGTTCAGGTTTCCTTACATTACAGTGTGGACGGTCATGCCCCGGATTGCCAAGGCATTCATGACAACCGCCGGCAATGCTCAACGGGTTCTCGCGCTCGACCTGTTCACCGGCTTCAACGTGTTGCAATACGCTGCACAAGCCCCACAACAACCCCCGCCGGGACATGCTGGTTAAACCGGTTCCTTTTCAAGCCGATCCACGGCTTCGGACAATTGTTGCAGCAACGACGATTGACCGACATTCTGGAAAGCGTTGCGTACTTTAACAAATTCCTGTTCTTGTTTCAAAAAGGCTTCCACCACATCCGGATCAAATTGCTTGCCCGACCCGTTCACAATAATGTCACGGGCGCGTTCATGACTGAACGCTTCTTTATAGGGACGTTTCGAGGTGAGCGCGTCATATACATCACCCAAAGTGACGATGCGCGCGGCAAACGGAATCTCTGTGCCTTTGAGTCCGTTCGGATAGCCCTTGCCGTCCCAGCGTTCGTGATGGTAGTACGCAATATCGCGGCCCATGGCCAAAAAAGAATTCTGGCCCGCTTCATAATCGGCGTCACGCAACGCATCGCCGCCTATTAGCGAATGGGTCTTCATGATGGCAAACTCGGCGTCTGTCAATTGGCCCGGCTTTAGCAGAATACGATCCGGTATGCCCACTTTGCCGATGTCATGCAGCGGGCTGGACAGGTAAATCTCTTCAACAAAACGGCCGGAGGCCAGTTCTTCAAAGCGTCCCCAACGCTGCATCTCTTCGGCAATGATGCGAACATAACACCGGATGCGTTCCAAATGGTCGCCTGTTTCCGCGTCCCGCGATTCCGCCAGTCGCGCAAGACTGAACAGCGCAACTTCGCGGGTCAGCTCCACCTGCCGGGTGCGTTCGCGTACCCGTACCTCCAGCTCGCGACGGTGTTGCAGTATTTCATCTTGCAATCGCTTTGTCTTGAACGAGGAACGCACACGCGCTTCAAGCAGTACGCGGTCGAAGGGTTTAATCAAAAAATCGTCCGCGCCCGCCTTGATGGCACGCACGTTGGCATCCGGATCAGAAAGCCCCGTGATAATAATAATGGGGATGTGGCGGGTGTCCGGATTCTCCTTCAAATGTTCGCATACTTCAAACCCGCTCATGCCCGGCATCATCAAATCCAACAAGATAATGTCCGGCGGCTGTTCCTCGATCTTTTCAAGCGCCTCCTCGCCGCTCTGTGCGATAATCACCTCAAACCCCAAAGGCCGAATAAAGCCTTTCAACACCATGGTGTTTTCAACGAGGTCATCAACGACTAGCACAAGCCCCATGCCGCTAGTCTTGTCATCCATGGTTGTAGTCTCCGCAGGTTGTGCTCATGCCAACACGCCACACACCGTGCCTGTCTCTTACCCCAAGAGTATTTTCAGTAAGTGAATTGTACCACACCTGTGCAATTTTTGCAAGGGTTTGCTTATTTCGCTTTTTCGGCCCTGCATACCCCGCATCTTCGGCATATACCGAGTACTACAGCGCGCATACTATGCATTTACAATAAACCTATTGTGTGAACAGTACCTCTGACGGGAAAATATGGACATCGGGATACTAAATAGTCGCAGTCGCATAGTTAATATAGCCACATAAGAGCGCCTGCGTCCCCAAGTGGGAACTTGGGAACGCGTCGGTATAACCGTCATTGCAAGGAGGACGACAGCCCGACGCGGCAATCTAACCCTTAAAGGCTGGTTCCCAAATTCCGATTTGGGAACCCAATAGTCCGCAACGTTCCACTCTTCCTGCCCCCTGGCCCCTAAAGGCTGGTTCCCAAATTCCGATTTGGGAACCCAATAGGTGGCAAAGTTCAACTTTGCAGCTACTGCGGCAAAGCGCGGTGCTGACAGGTGGTGCGCGGCAAGAGGAAGTACAACTTCAAGAGCGCGTGCGTTCCCAAGTGGGAAGAGGCTGTCTCAAAAAGGCGCTGCACAACAGAACAATGCTTGCTGTTCTGAGTTGGCGATGCTACTGGAAACATATTTTCAATTGTCACCGGACACTGATAA
>SKQZ01000306.1 GCA_007118765.1 Candidatus Hydrogenedentota bacterium | reverse complement strand
TTGTTAATGATACCATGCTATCAATTACGACGCAAACAAACGCCCTGCAAGTCGTCATGACCCGCAGGGCGTTGCAAAGACTATACGGTGTGGCTCAGGCGATGCGATAGGGCGGCTTCAGGCTCCAGCCGTTCTTGTATTCGCGGTAAGCCCATTGGTTGGCTTTTGCAACGGTTTCGGAATCGCTGCCGATGAACTTTTGTGTTTCATGGTCCCATTCAATCATGGCGCCGCCCGAGGCGGGGGCCTCATCCGGCAATTCGCCGTCCTTCATCTCTGCGCCGGATGCAAAACGTGCACCCGCTACATAGGCACAGGTGCCCATGTGACAGATACGGCTGGTATTGTTCAGCACCTCCACATTACAGATGGGCGTATTGCGCGACCGAACGCAATCGGCAAAGTCCTGCCAGTGCGGCTCATTAAGCGGCCCGCCGCTGGCTTTCTTGGGTTCACAACCGCCGTTGTTCGGGAACGGAATGACTTCGTAGCCGCTTCGGTCTACACGCAACAACCCCCGTGACCCGTAAAAGACGATGCCGTGGTCGCTCTGGGTGCCTTCAAACAGCTGTGGGTTCCACACGCGGTTGCTGAACGTCAACAGGTAATCATCAAACTCCCAGGCGACTTCCAGTGTGTCCGGCGTGGTGCGATTGTCCTGCATCATGTATAAACCGCCTTGCGCCGAAACGCGTCTGGGCTGTTTCTCTTCGCCCATCGCCCACAAGCCGATGTCTATCAGGTGGGCGCCCCAGTCGGTAATCTTGCCGCCTGAATACTCAAGGAACCAGCGGAAGTTGTATATCCAGCGGTTGGTATTGAACGGGCGATGTTCCACCCAACCCTGATGAAATTCCCAGTCCACCGGGTAATTGCTTTTGTCATCGTCGCCCATGCCGATCCCCTCAAGGGTGGTGTTGTCGTGCGACCATGTTTCAACCCGTGCCACCTCCCCAATGTGTCCATCTTGAATCAGTTGCACGGCTTCCTGAAAGTGTCTGCCGCTGCGCTGCATGTTTCCGCCCTGAAACACCACATTATTGCGTTTGACCGCATCCACCATGGCATTGCCTTCTTCAATGGTGGTGCTCAACGGCTTCTCACAGAAAATATCCTTCCCGGCATCTGCGGCATACAAGGTACACAGGCAATGCCAATGATCGGATGTTGAGATCACAACCGCGTCAATATCATCGTTTTCCAACAGTTCACGGAAATCGTGATGTTGGGAAAAGTCATCGAATTTGTGCGACGCCATTTGTGCGCCCCGTTCCAGATTTGTCGGGTGACAATCACACAGCGCGATGGGTTGTATGTCATCGCGGCGCAGCACAAACCCCAAATTGGCGCGGCCCATGCCGCCGGTGCCGATGTGTCCGGTCAATATCTTTTCGTTGGCGCCCATCACCGACGCGGGGAAGATGGATTTATAAACCGAGGCGTGTGCGCGGTTGGCGGCAAACCCGGCCAGCGCACCCGCGCCCGCTGCGCGCATAAAACTCCGACGGTTCATGGCGCCGGCGTTTCCGGCGTCCTTGTCTTTTCCCTTTTCGTGAGACATAACGTACTTTCTCCCTGGTTGGTTCCTGGTGGTTGTGAGTTGCGGCGGCAGTGACGGCCGCAGCCGCTGTGTATCGAAACAACGCCTGCAACGCGCACCCAACGCATGTATATGGTACTTGATTAGACCGCGCAGTTCAATTACGGGTTACAGTTGCTGCGGGTCCGGCGCCTTTGTCGTCGTACACAATCGCTCACATTGCGGCGCCGCATTCGGACGCTTCCCGGAGCATGTGGAACCACTTATTGTGCGGCTGTTTATTCCGCGAACAATGTATCCGGCGGTGGATAAATGGAATGATAAGCAGCGTAGTTGGCCAGCACGACCTTCACGTAGTGGTTCGTTTCGCCAAAGGGAATGGCCTCAACAAACTCTTCCAAACGGTGGTTTGGAAAGCGGGTGCGCCATCGGTCAAGATTGCCCGGCCCGGCGTTGTAGGAGGCAAGGGCATACACCATATTCTGCTGAGACCGGTTCATCATACGGTGCATATATACAGTGCCGAGTCGAATGGAATTGAGCGGCGACTTCAAATGTCGCACATGGTCGGCGCTGATGCGCGAATCCACATCGGCCAGCCAATTCGCCGTAGCGGGCATCAGTTGCAGTACACCGGTGGCCCCGGCACTGGATACCACCCCTGCACGGAAAGTGCTTTCCTGCCGGGCAATGGCAAGCGTCAGATAAGGGTCGAGATCAAGCTCTTTGGCGTTGGCATGCATCACCTCCCAATATGCCAGTGGGTACTCCACACGCCAGCGGGCGGCCGTAGGATTGCCGTCTTCATCGGCGCCCCACTGTTCCGCGTTCACAAACTGATGCAGCGTATGCATAAACCCGGCATCGGCGATAACGGGATACCAGTGGTCTTTTAATGACGGCGCTGAAGTCTTGATAATATGCAGCGCTTCCCACTCGCCCTCCTCAAGGCCGTGGATGCCGAAAAACCGCAACCGTTGATAGGCGTCCGTATTCGTGATCAAAAAATGGGGCGGTTCGACACGGTCAAACACGGCGGGCATGGGCTGAATAAAGTCATCGCCTGCGGTTACTCGCAACCGACGCACATTGTCGGGGGTCGGGTTCTGTTTGTGCAGCGCCCGGTGCGCATAATAATGACCCGGGCCCACCGCCGCGGCGCGTCTAAGATAGGCGTCGTGCCGTGCGGAGTCGCCGGCCGCTTTGGCCATCTCGGCAGCGCGATAGAATCCCTCGGCGGTAAACCGGCCGCGGGGAAACAATTGCCCGAGCCTGTCGTAAAGTGCATAGGCATTTTCAGACTGATTATTTTCGCGGGCATGGTTGGCCAAATAAAACAGCGAACGCGGCGCACGCACATGCTCCGGATGCCGGTCTGCCAGCTGTCGGTACATGCGCAGTGTCGCCGCTTCATTGGGTTGAGAACCATAGCGCTCGGACAGCCACCAGTACACATCCCCGGCATCACGTCCGTCGGGAAAAAGATCTGACAAGAGCCCGGCCAGCATTTCTGCAGTTTCAAAACGGTTGTTGCCCGCCTGTTCGCGCACCGTCAACATCAGCCAAACACGCGCCCAGAGGTCGTCACGACTCTCACGCAGCACTTTGCCAAGTTGTTCGCGGGTATTCGCCATGTCCACTTGTGCGCCCGCAAGCGCCATATCAAGCGCCGCAAGCGGCACCGACACCCCTTCGGGGCCGCGCAATTGAACGGCTTCCTTGTTCATTGCCTCGCGGACTTCGCGCAGGTTGCCCGAACGGGCGTACCCGTAAACGCCCCACATCCGATCCGTTTGCTCCGGCGATTCCAACAGCTGCTTGGCGGCGTTCCGGCGTGGGGCAATGTAGATGGTGGTGGCCGCCACATGACGGAACCATGCGTATCCTTCGTGTTCAACGCCGGGTGTCTCCAAGGCGTTCTCGGCAGCGTTCCACGCCATCCGGTCGAGAAACCACGGCATGGGAACCATGTCTGCAAGCGCTTGGTTGTAGTGGGTATGCGCCTTTTCGCGGCGTTCCTGTTCGCGGTACATTCGCGCCAACCGCGCATGGGTCGGTCGTGTCCACGGCCCGTCAGCGTAGGTATCCAATACATACAGAAAAAGCGCTTCCGCTTCCTCGGCGTCGCCTTCGGCATAATGGTTCTTTGCCGCCCGCGACAAAGCATACGGTCGTAGCGGCTCGGACTGTTCGGCGGCCTCTCGAAACAATTTCGCCGCGTTGTCATGCAGCCCCGCCCGCTCGGACTGGTCTGCGGACAAGAACAGTGTGTCCCCTTCAATGGCGGGCGTTGCCGCCGCCAGCATAATAAGCATAAACGCTGTCATCATGGGCCGTCTCGCCTTCTGTCAAGCATCATCCGCAGGATTTTCACGCAAATAATCAAACAACCGCTCTTCATTACCGCGATAACACAAATTATCGTCAACCCGGAGCGTTTCTTCAGCACTTACCGGCATGAACACGCCCTCGGCCTGTGCATACACCCTGCCTGTGGCGTCTGACAAATCGGCCGCCGCATAGGCAATCCGTTTGTTCGACTTGGTGACCCATGCCCGTGCAACCAAACCGGAGATGGCGGGCGTCCGGTCTTTATAGCGTATCGTCATCCGGCCTGTGATACACATGCGGCCAGTGGCGCGCGTTGAGGCCCACGCCATGCACTCGTCCAGTGCCGCGGCAACAACGCCGCCATGAACCACCTCCGGATAGCCGCAGTGGTGGTCTTTGGCGTGCAACGGCATGTGTACCGTGTCGTCTTCCACATAAAAATTGCCCTGCAACCCGGCGTGGTTTTCCTCGCCACACACGAAACAGGTGGGCGAGGTGGGCAGATATGTTCGTTTGGAACCCATAGTAGCGTGTTCTTTCTGCAGCAACGTTCGTCTGTCCGTCTGGCTTGTTACACGTACGTCTTTCGGTCAACTTCAAAGTCGGCATATTATAGAGACTGGCCGGCGACCTGTCAAAAAGGCGGGGAATACGCGGGTTGCACGGCCCCCTGTGAAAGCGGGATGCTGCGGCCAATAGGCCCGTTTATCCCGGATATTTCACCAAGTTTCGTCGTGAGCCTGTGAAGATTGCGCCAGAGCAGGTGCTTTGCGCAGGCCGCCGGCTGACAGCGTGTTAGTACACGTCGAAGTCGGCGGGCAAGCAAAGTG
>SKQZ01000087.1 GCA_007118765.1 Candidatus Hydrogenedentota bacterium | reverse complement strand
GCGAGTTTCGCCACCAAGTCGGGAGCATTCAAACAGCCATCATACTTGCCGAACGGCTTGGTGCTGTTGCGTTCCGTCTCAATGTTCACCACCCGCGCCACCGGCCCGGTTATTTCAGGGAACATGCGACACAACTCCGGATCGCCACGGTAATACAGGGCGTTGGCGAGATCGCGAGCCGATGCCGCCTCTTCCGGCGCGGGCACAAAAGCATCGGGCCCCGGTTCAGTGTGCGTTACGTCAATATCATGGGATGCAAACAAATCCGTGATTTCCACCACGAACGGACTCGGCAGCGAGTCACGTCCTGAATGATCTTGTTTGCGCCAGGCCAACGTCAACGTCTTTTGTGCGGCATTTATGCCGTGACAAAACAGTAAACGCTCGCGATAGGTGTGTTCCCGTTGCCCCGGCAACGATAGCCCCAACGCACGCAAGCGCCGCAAGTCGGACTCCGCATATACGGCATTCACCGGTGCGGGACGTGGCAACAGGCCTTCGTTCAAGCCGCCGATGAATACATGATCAAAATGCGCATGCCGCAATCCGTCAAACCCGCAACAATAAACACCGGGGCCACTGTGTCGCCGGGCCGACAGACGCGTTTCGTCCATGGCCTCACCAAGAAGCCGTGCGAACGCAGTCCGGGACATGGGCGCTCCGGGCGCAGTGCGCGCCAGCTGCTCCAGCAAACTGCGCAACGCCCGCACCGCGGCAGTTTCAAACTGCGCCGTATCCGCATCCGCCAACCGTGTTACACCGCTGTCAATGTCAAATGCGGTCAGATGGGCGTCCAGTTCGCCGGCAAATATGGCCGCATCCGCTTCGTCGGGCGTCGTGTCGGCCAGTTTTGTCAAGATGCGAAAACGCTCGCGAAACAACTCCAGGGCAGCCTCATTGGCAGGCGTATCTTGAAAGTAACGCTCCCATGCGTCGCGGGCCATGACAATGCCCGCACGCCGGGCCAGCAACGGAAAGGCCATCACCTGTTCGTCCCCGCCCAGCAGCGGCGACGCCAGCAAGGTCACCACCGTAGTGCGTTCCCAACGTTCCATCGCTTCATAAAGCCGCATCACAAATGCGCCTGTCTTGGTGTTGAGCAACGTGGGTGCGACGCCCATTACAACGGGGATGCCAAACCGTGCAAACACGGCATACAACGCCTCGCCGGCCTGTTCAATATCGGCTGCACAGACTGCAATATCCTGCGGCGCAACGTGGTCGTGCACAATCAGCTGTTTTATCCGGCGACCAAAGGTTTCAAATTCGTGTTGTTCATCGGCACAGGGAACAACTTCCAGGTTGGCACAAAGCCCGGCAGGCGAGGGCGGCGTATCCCGCCAGAACAGATGGCGATCAATGAAATGCACATGCGTCTCGGGCGGCGCACTTTCAAAGGTCAACACTTCAATATCCATATCTGCCTTGAACGCTTCCAGCCAGCGTTGTTGCAGATGGTACAAGTCCAACCGGTCGGGGCCGGCGTCGTAGTTGAGGCCGATTATCAGATGTGCCGCATGGTCGGACAGCGCCCCCAGGAACCGTTGTTGTGACAACGTGAAATCATCAAAACCGTCCGCCAGAATGGTGTGCGGGTTGTTTGGCAACCGTACCATGTCCGCCCTGCACAGGCGTTCCGCCTCCCAGTACAGGCCCGGCACATCATAGCGCGCGCTTTCAATGAGGGCCGTCTGGTATCCCTCATACACACGCGCCACCAGCCCGTCAAAGGTGTCGGCGCGCCGCTTTTGTCGCGACACGGCAGCACGAAACGTTTTCGGCTCAATCGCCGCCTGCTTCAGCTGCGTGATAACCCCCAGCAGATGACGCACCAGTCCCGGCGTCATGTCCAGTGCCGGTGCGTTCTTTTCATTCAGCACTGTTTCCAACGCAAGCCGGGTCATCAGTCGCCGCTCCAACATGGACACCATGAGCACGCCCCGTTGTGTTTGTTCCACCAGCACCCGCGCAAAGTCCGTCAACTCCCAGGCTTGGTCGCCATACACGCCCGGCAATCCATGGCGCCGCACAAAGGCTTCCTGGCGCGCGCGGGCGACACGGCGTGTAGGCGTCAGTAAAATGGCGCGCTCGCCCTGTTCGTGCCGGACGGCATCAATATACGCGGCACGTTCACTGCGCGTTGCGCCGCAAGCCACCGTGATACGTCCCATACTCTCTTGCCCTCGTTCTAGTCAGTGCGTTGTGCATACCGTCGCCGACTGCAATGCTGACAGGCGACATTATTCAGCGGTTTCGGGATTGGGTCCATAAGCGTTGTCAAACACACGGACACCATTTTCCGCGCGAACAGCATTTCCCGGCTCATGTTCCGGAAACCAGTTGTGAAACACCTCGCAGGTCTCCTCCGGCACGCCCCGGATAACAACCGGCGTCTTATCGGCGCGGAACGTGTTGTTGTGAATGATAATGGCCGTACCCGCCACGTCCGTGCCGTCCCCCCTGTCGCGTCCGCCGTGCATGTCGAAACAATGGCTAAGCGACGTGCCCAGTTCGATGTTGTGACGCGCAATATAACTGCAACCGGGACTGCCCGTGCCGGCAATTGAGTGGCGATTCCAATCAAACAGATTATGTTCAATGATGGATGCTGCCTCACTGTGCGACACGCCATAACCCAGCCCGTTGTACTGACAGTGGTGGATAAAATTATGGTGAATGTGATGATCGTGCCCCGACTGCAGGAATATGGCGGCATGGCCAAAGCCTGAAATCTCGCAGTTGTCCACCCGCAGCCTGTCGTCACTGGTAACAATGCCCCTTTGCGTGGGGAACTTGTAATAATAGGAATGGCCATCACCGCCGGGACCAAAAGCGCGCCGATGATGATCCATATAGCGTTTTTTGTTGGGCCCGCGTAAACGTAGCCCCGTGACACGCGCATCCGGCCCCAGCACTTGGAGCATTACGCGCGTGTCAAGGGCATCGCTGTAAATCAACGCGCCGGGCGACCCGTCCACGCCCCGGTCACTGGCAAGGGTTACGCCGCCGGGCAGTTCGAGCACCAGCTTGTCGATGTATACAAGCGTGGTCATGTCAATTTCCACATCGCCTGGAATTAACACCACCTCTCCTGCCGATGCCGTGTCAAGAGCATCAATCAGTTCTTCCAGCGTGGTGGCAACCGTATCACCGGACGTAACCACATCGACATAGCCCATGCCGCCGCCAATGGGGCCGCGCTCGTCCGGTTGCGCACCGTAGACCACATCCTCCAGGATAGTGTACGACATCTCTCCGGCAGCCCATAATGTTGATGCCAGAATCATCATCAATACTACACAACACGGTTTCATAAACGCCTCCGGCTGTTTGGTTGTCAATAAATATACGCCGTTCTTCTCGCCTGTTCGTAGGATAGCATACCGCGCCTGCACAAGGGAATGGGCAACATACGTTGTGCTGGATGCGCCTTGAAACGGGAACGTAGGTTATGCTTGGATATTGATGTTTTAAGATGGATGGGGACGTGTGGGCACGGGGAGAGCAAATTATATCCGCAGATTACGCAGATGTCCGCAGATTTGAATAAAAAGGATATGCAGATGTATGTGATCATTGACGCGTCAAGCCAACATAATCATTTGTTTGTCAATCTGCGATAATCAGCGCAATCTGTGGACACAACAAGAAAAAGAAACCAAAAACGAATAGGCAGACTACGCAGATGTTCGCAGATTTGAATAAAAAGGATATGCAGACGTATGTGATCATTGACGCGTCAAGCCAACATAATCATTTGTTTGTCAATCTGCGATAATCAGCGTAATCTGCGGACAAAACAAGCGGAAGAGACAAAGAATGAACAGGCAGACTATGCAGATGTTCGTAGCGTCGAATAACAGGGTCAAACAGATGTATGTGTTAATTGGCACGCCCAGACTTCACCACACACGTTTTATCTTCAATCTGCGATAATCAGCGTAATCTGCGGATAAAACAAGAGGAACAAACCAAGGATGAACAGACAGACTACACAGAGGAACGCAGCGTTGGACAACAGAGATGCACAGACCTATGCGATCATTGGCGCGGCCATGACGGTTCATCGCACGTTGGGACACGGGTTTTTGGAGGCAGTGTATCAAGCGGCGCTTGAGCGCGAGTTCACGGTGCAGGAGATTCCCTTTGAACGAGAAATGCTGTTGCCGGTGACTTATCGGGGCTGCACAATTGCCGAGTACCGGGCAGATTTTGTCTGTTATGGAGAAGTGATTGTAGAATTGAAAGCGCTGCAAAAACTGAGCGGCGTAGAAGAGGCACAAGTCATTAACTATTTGAAGGCCACCAACCTGAACAGAGCGCTGTTACTGAACTTCGGCGCGCCGAGCCTGCAACACAAGCGACTTGTCTTTAATCTGCCATAATCAGCACAATCTGCGAACACAACAGTAGAAAGAAACCAAGGATGAACAGGCAGACTACGCAGAGGGGCACAGCCTTGAGTAACAGAGATACACAGACCTATGCGATCATTGGCGCGTCAAGCACATAACACAAACGTCTTATCTTCAATCTGCGATAATCAGCGTAATCTGCGGACAAAAAAAAAGAAGGGCCATACTATGGGAAATGATTTTGGATTACGATGTCTGAGCGTGGCGGGTCTGTTCGCCATGTTCTTTATTGCGTGGCTCCTGTCCGAAAACAAGAGGCGCGTTCCGTGGCGTATATTGGCGTGGGGCATGGT
>SKQZ01000080.1 GCA_007118765.1 Candidatus Hydrogenedentota bacterium | reverse complement strand
CAGTTTTTTAATAATAATTATGCTATTGAAATTGAGGGTGGAGATAATCTTGATTTAAGAAGAGGCGGTGTAAAAAGTGGGGAAGAGGGTTATGATGGTGGAAATTTATTTATTGATTCAAAATTAGGCCCACATATTATAAATAGAGGTTCCAATCATTTATCACCTATTTTAGCATCAGGTTGTGGTTGGACTTATGGTAGTTTGGAAGATAATGATGTTGGAATGTTAATACCTCCAGAAATGATTGCTACTAGATTAGATGGTTTGGATATTTATTATGGGGAAGATAAAAGTGAACAAAGACAAATTGATGTTAGTAATCCTATGACTTTTTATCCTTTTAAAGATGTAAAGGTTCCTGTTGGAGGTAGGGCCGGGTTGGCGGCGTTGCTTGTCGGAACCGGGCTGGCCGGCGCCTATATGTTGAAGGAAAAACCAATTGAGCTTGAAAGTCCGGAATATAAGGCCGGAAGTAACCAAGCATAAACCGCAGGAACACGCGCTCTATCAACACGAACGCATGACGGTCGCGCACAACAGAGCAATGTGTATCCCGACTCGCTAATTCACTTTCGTAACGAGTAAAGGCAGGACGACGCCAGCCCGACGCGGCAATCCCCCCGGCATTGCGTCGGCGGTTTGGCAGCGTCGCCCGGCGACGCCAGAGCGCCCCGCCGCGTAGATACTCCTGCGCCTCAGCCAAACAACATGACCTCGGCGGGCAGCGGTGCGGTGGCGGCCTTTGTCGGTTCGCGGGTGTCAAGGTAATGACACAGCACGGCGCATCTGTCGGCATCTATGATATGGTCGTCGCCCTTGTCGTAAATGATTTGTCCCCGCGTGTTCACGGTGTAGGTGTGCGATGCATATTGCGCTTCCCGGTCGTGGTCGGGCGGCAACACCAGCGTGCGCTCGGCAAGACGCCGCTGCAACAGTTCCGTCATAAACTCCTTGGCACGTCGTCGTGCGGGACGCCCGTCCGGCATGGTGTCCACGTCCAGCGTTGCGCCAAACTCCAGCGCCGCCACCCGACGACACCAGTCCCGGCCCTTCGCCATGAGTGCATGGGCCACTGCGCGCCCGTTGTTGCCTGCGTCAAGGCCGATGCGCATAAACCCATAGGCCCGGTCAAGGGCTTCGATAACCGTCTGCTGCCGGTGATAGTTCACGCCTTCAAGCCGCACGCGCAACACATTCACAAGATGCGGCGGCGCGTCCAGATACACCATGAATTCCGACGGGTCGCGGGCATACCCCAAATCGCAACCGAGATAGTAACGGCCCGGCGCAATGTTTTCCGGCGCGGCGAACACGTCGTCTTCGCGCACCACCTGCACCGTGTTGGTGAGGCTGTGGTCCACACACGCAAGATAATCGTCGAGCGCAAACACCGCATGGGTTGGTTCGCCATGTTGTCCCAACACGCGATGCACATAACCCGGCGAAGTGCGGCCGCCGTACAGACGCGCCAATTCGGCTTCTTTTGCGGCGGTGAACTCGGGATTCAAATGGCTCGGCCAGTTGTACTGTTCAAAATCGTTCATGCAAGTCATGCGGTAGAACGTATTGCGCAGGCCGTTGGGAACGCCATATACCCAGCGCCGGCCATCGCCGTTCAACGCCTGATATAATTCGCCCCATGCCGTTTCGGTCATCTCCTGCGCCTCGTCCACAATCTGCCAGTCCACATGCATGCCCTGAAAGTTAATGCCCCGCGGCCCCGCAATGCGCCCCCAGAGCACAAAATTATTCGTGAAGCGAAAATGCCAGGACGGCGACCGCCGCATTTCCGCCAGCGAGGGCGCAAACGCAGGTGTTGTTTGAAAACGGCGCGCCAGACGGTTCATCAACGGGAACAAATGGTTTTCGCACTGGGTGGCAATCATCATTTCCGAGTCGGGGCACGCCACCATGGCCCAACAGGCGATGATCTCAATTTCAGCGGTCTTGCCAACATCGCGTCCGTCGCAATGCACCTTGCGCAAGGCACGCGACGCCAGCGAATCCCGTTGATAATCGCGCACACGCCAGGGCCGACCTTCGCGGTCGCTCAGGTAACGCGCCGCGAAGCGTTCGCGATTGGCCAGACCCAGCCAGCGTGTCATGGCGTCTGCATTCAGTCCGCGCCGCGCCAATGCGGTGCGCAAAAAGTCGTCGTTCATGATCGCATTCCTTATGGGATGTTCCCTTTTGTCGTGGTTGCCGTGGCGCCGATACCCGGCCCCGTGTGTGGACGTTTACAACAGCAACATGCGTCGGCATCCTGCAAACGTGTATGATCCCTGTCATGAAACTAATTGCCCTGTTCATGATTGCACTGTTGTTGACAACGGGATGCGCCCGCGGCCCGTCCGACGGGGAGCTGCGCATAACCCGCGATGTCGTTTACGGCATGGGCTACGTGGCCGACGACACCCGGGCAACGCCCGTGCCGCAACCCTTGCTCATGGACATTATTGCGCCGCCCGAAACGCTGCCCCCGCCGTATCCCGCGGCCATCATGGTGCATGGCGGCGGCTTTGAACGCGGTGCGCGAACCGACCCACAACAGACACAACTGGCCATGCACCTCGCTGAGCATGGCTATGTGTGTTTTCTGATCGCCTACCGGTTGCTGCGGGACAACCCGCCTGCGCCGCCATCCTATGCCGACCCGCTCATACGCTCCGCACATGCCGCCGTGGTGGATACAAAAACCGCCCTGCGCCATGTATACGCCAATGCCGACAAGTATGCCGTTGACCGGCATCGCATCGCGCTTATTGGCGCGAGTGCGGGCGCCATTGCCGCCCTGGGCGCGGGACTGTCCGCGCCGAATCAGTTGCAGGCGGACGGCCCCGATTATCCCGTGCCGCCGGAAAATTTCCCCGAGGCGGAGGCGCGCGCCGCCGCCATTGTGAACCTGTGGGGCACGGCGGATTTCTTTCCCGAACTATGGTCGGAAGACGCCCCCCCCATCATGACCGTTCACGGCGGCAGGGATTTCACCGCGGGACTTTCTTTGTTGCCTGCGGAAAACATAGACGACATGTGTCGCAAACACGACATCCCGCACCGCTACTACCCCTTGCCCGAGGCCGGGCACGGCGCATGGGACGAACTCATTGACGGCATGACACTCCGCACGCGGGTACTCGAATTTCTCAACGAATACCTGTAACGTGTAACGCGGGTCAACCCGGATATTTCATCAGGTTTCGTCGTGAGCCTGTGAAGATTGCGCCAGAGCAGGTGCTTTGCACAGGCCGTCGGCTGACAGCGTGTTAGTACACGTCGAAGTCGGCGGGCAAGCAAAGTGCCTGATATGGTGTAAGATTCGCAGGCGCAATAGAAATCTTGTGAAATATGCGGGTTAACGCCACACGCGCACACGCAGATTCTGGCGCCCCCATTGCAGTGCGCGGCTGCGACGCCGGAAGAAAACATCGATGCGATTGGGGCCTTTCACTGCGCCGCCCCGGTCTTCCACGCGCCCATACCCATACCCCGGCACATACATGACCGTGCCAAAGGGATAATGGTTGGTGTCCGCCGCAATGGTGCCCGGTCGCGCTCTGGTGCCGCTTGCCGTGATGCCCACTTGTTTGGGTTGGCCCTTGTTCGGGCCGCTGGCCACCACGGGCTGCAACCGCCAATTCCGTTTCCAGTTGGTGGATTTCTTGCCCGCGTCGTAAGCCGTCACCTCCATGTTCACGTCCACGGCCCGGGCGTTTCGCGGCGGTTTTGGACGGGATGCGCATCCCATTTCAACCATCACCGCCGCAACGCACAACAGCGCTATCAAACCAATTCGCGTCATTTTCATGGCCTGTGCCTCCCGCCGATGCCCGGCATACGCGCCCATCGGCATGGTAACCTATTGTATGCTTCGCTTTTCGCTCAACCCGGATATTTCACCAAGTTTCGTCGTGAGCCTGTGAAGATTGCGCCAGAGCAGGTGCTTTGCGCAGGCCGTCGGCTGACAGCGTGTTAATACACGTCGAAGTCGGCGGGCAAGCAAAGTGCCTGATATGGTGTAAGATTCGCAGGCGTAACAGAAATCTTGTGAAATATGCGGGTCAACCCATTATATAGTGTATGCCACGGGCAATAGCAACTATTGGTGGTGGTTTTCGGCGCATTCGGCCATTTTCTGGTCATGCAACAGATCACGCGTTTCCCGTACCAGCGGCAATACTTTATCGGCAATCCCCACATCCACGGGCGTACCCATGCGCGCACAGGCATCCTCCAGCTCGCGTATGGCCTTGCGCAACCGTTCCCGGGTCTTGCCGATATGGTCGGCCACGGAACCGCTCACAAGCAGCCCTTCCGCGCCGGTATCGTCGTCGCGCGGCGTCAGATGCAACTCCAACCGTCGCGCCAACAGATAATGCACGCCCACATCCATCACGCGCAACGACACCAACGGCGACGCTTGCACGCCGTATGCCTTGAACATGCGCCGCACCGCTGCCACCAGTCGGCGCATCACGACACACTCTTCGTCGGTCATCCACGCCGCCCGCCAATGATCTTCCTGCAACCGCATATACTGTTCCTTGTCTCGCCTCCTGCGCTGTTCCTGCATACAGCACACCCCCTGTCTATTCGTATTGTGACTGTGCACGTCCCGGACAACGCAACCCGCCAACACGCCCGTGTCCGTGCCGGTTGCTGCACATGACGCAGGTGCGTTCATGCCCCCAACAGGTAAACGCGCACGTTTCCCT
>SKQZ01000213.1 GCA_007118765.1 Candidatus Hydrogenedentota bacterium | reverse complement strand
TTGCTTGCCCGCCGACTTCGACGTGTACTAACACGCTGTCAGCCGGCGGCCTGCGCAAAGCACCTGCTCTGGCACAATCTTCACAGGCTCACGACGAAACCTGGTGAAATATCCGGGCTAATCATGCCGCTCAATATGAAACACGCGGTCCGAAGTTTCCGGCTGCGGCCCGTCGTCCTGCCGCTGTCGTGCCGGACCGAATACAAACGCAGGATCCTGCGGGATATTATCCGGCAGCGGCGGACGGCTCCGTTGTCGTTCCAACTCTTCTTCCAGTCTTGTCGCCGCCGGTTCACCGGCTTCGGTTTCCTCGGGTTCTTCGACAGTTTCCGGCGTTGGCTCCTGCTCGGGTACGGGTGTTGGCTCTGATACTTCGGGGAGCGTGGGCGCAGGCGAAATATCCGGCTCAGCAGCCAGGGGTGCGGCGGGCTCCGGCGTGGGCTCTGGCGCCGTTTCCGTTGGTGCTTCCGGCTCCGGCGGCGGTTGGTCGTGTCGCTCAATACGAAACACACGCCCGTCCTCGTCACCTGTCGCGGCGTCTGTATCGGTCCGTGTCGCCGGCCCGAAATGCATACCGGGTATGCCCGCCAAAGGACTGCGCCGCGATGGAGCGGTTGTTGCGGCATCTTCTTCGTCCAGACGCTCAATACGGAACGTACGCCCGGGGGCGTCCATTTCGGCAGTCGGCGCCGGCGTTTCGATTTCCTCCGGAGCGGGTACAGATTCGGGCGCATCATGACGCTCCAACCGAAAGATGCGGCGCTCTTCCTGGCCAACCACGGACTGCGTTTCATGCCGGGTCAACAAGGCATCCAGGCCCACGGGGTCGGTGTCGTGGCGGTAGGCTTCCAGAATCGTGTCGTCATCCCTGTAACGCTCGGGACCGGCGGCGCTTGGCGGCCCCAGCACGGCATACCAGTGCGCCGGGGTTTCGTCATAGGCATATACGATGCGCCCATAAGCGTCTGTATGTTGCATGTCCACCGGACGCCACGGCAGGCCCGGCTCATACCGGTATAGCTGAAGCTCATGCAGGGCGTTTGCGTCACAAAGCGCTTCCGGTATATGAATGGATAGTTCGAGTGCAATCGGCGCATATTCCGGCGTTCGTTCCGGGCGTATGAACAACGAGAACGGCATGACGTCTCGCGGCAAGTCGGCGGGCGGCTCTATTTCCGTGTGTAGTCGGGCATGAATAACAGTTGGCGAATGCATTGTGACCGCCCCGGGCACACCCAACGGCAGCAAGGTGATCCGTTTGCCAACAGCCCGGTCGGCATAGCGCAATACATCGTCATCATCAAAACGCACACGCTTAAACCGTCGTTCCAGCATGAGGTCCATCTGGTCTTCGTAGTGGGGCGAATTTTCATTCATGGACGTGCCGAAAGGCAACAGGCTCACGGAACGGGGACGCTCGCCGAATTGGGTCACCATCGCGAACCCATATCCATAATTGGCGATTAACTGGTCCCGTTCGACGATATAATCGGCGGCCACAAAAATCGGTTCCCCGCTTTGAGCGCCGGGTAGCGGCTCATTGCGGCGGCCGCGGCGAATGCGGTGTACGTCGCCCCAGGGCACTTCCAAACTCCCATAGTCGTTGCGCAGTTTTCGGGCTGCTTCTTCGACGGCGCGCAACATAATGTCCTGGGCAAGGGGCACGTCGTTGTTGGCCGCTTCGTAAAACGCGTTCTCGCTGGGGAAGTGGTTGCCGGCGGCTGTACGGGCGAACTGCCACCATAAGTGGTAAAAGGTCATGCCCGTCGCGTTGACTTCGGCAATATAATTCCAGTCGCGCAGCAGTTCGATGCCGCGCCAGAAGTCCGGGTGGGCGTTGCTGACCCGGTCCCTGCGCAATTCTGCGGCGCGAAGGATTGCCGGCACCATGTCCAGCGCTGCGGGGACGACCACATCAAACAACATGGACTGGTGATCGCGGAAAGAGCGTGCGCCGCTTCGCAGCAGCTGGCGTGCGCGTGCGGCGCGATACGTTTCCCGGTCGTAGAACAACCATTGCGGCCATGCGCTTGGCTCCAGCGGGGAGGGCATCGTAACGCTCCACGGCGGGTTGCCGCATGCTTGAATAAACCCGGCGGGCGGATTCAGTATGGTGGGCAGTTGCGCAGGTGCGAACACTTCACGCCATGCCACGGCGGACAATGACGCGGACACGGGCCCATCCCATGTCTGGTTCAAAAAGGGGTCGTCCTCGTTATTGTCCAATCCGGTGGTGGGTATCATGCGTATGCCCGCTTTGGTATTATACAAATAGAAGATGTTGTTGGCGCTGTCCGCATAGATGATGTGAAAGCAGGGGATCTGGTGCATGGTCAGGGCGGACCAGAAGGCGTCAATGTGTTGTGCCCGTGCCATTTCAACCAATTGGCGCAAGCCTCCGAAGTCAGTGTAGCCGCCTATATACCATGAGTTCAGGCCGTGCGCCCCATCTTCAAAGATGGGGCCGCGGTCGCCAAGCAGTGCCGGGACATGCCGCGTTTCCATGCCGCCGTCCGTGCGGATGTGATAGGGCTTGGTATGGGACATATAGTACAGCAGCATGGCCTGATCATGTGTGCCGTCGTACGGGCGTACGCGCGGGTCGCGGGGATTGGCCGGCGGCGGCCCTTCAAATTCCTCCGTAAACATGTCCGCAAAATTCGACCAGTTGGGCGTCAAGGCCCAGCCCAGGTAGTCATTATGCCCTTGCAGAAGTACGGGCAAACCGCGCAACGTGGCGCCGTGAATGTTCATGTCGCCCATCACCAATCGCGCTTCGTACCATTGAAAAAAATGTTGGTGGTTTTGATGCGGATTCATGACCAGCGTGGGGCGGCCTTCCGTACTGCGTTCCGCCGACGTGGCCCACGCGTTGCCGCTGGTGATTGCCGGAGCGCGCCGAAACACATCGGGCAATTCAAAAGGCGCCATACTCATTAGGAAGGCATGCCAGTAAGCCAGCACATCCTGGGGTTGTACGCCGTCCGTCCAGGGCGGTGTGGCCTCGGCGTTGTCCACCAGCCATGCGTTGATGCCCAGGGCGAAGCCTTCACATAATGCGCGCGTGACGGGGTCCGCAACGGCCAGCGCCTGTTCCGCAAGCTGGCCATGCCCCATCTTTAACGAAAATGCGTCAGAATCGGCATACGTTTCGCCAAGCACCGCCGCCAGTTTACCGTTGGCCATGCGATAAGCGAGCAGGATATGCTCCGCATGGTCCTCGGCTTGTGCATAACCGAACACATACGCCATGGCAAAGGGGTTCTCAGCGTACACATGGGGCGTGCCCCATTCGTCTCGATACAAAACGCCTTCGCGCCATACGTCCACTGCATACAGCGCCGGTGTGACGGCAACGATTGCCAAGGTCGCCATCAGCACGATTAAGACGCTCTGTTTATGGATGGCGTTCATCATACCGCATAGTATACGCGATTTGAGTTGTTCCATAAAGAAGTTACGAAGACACGATGTCGTATGCCCCGGCTATAGCGCGACCGGATGTTAGTCTACGGGGGTGAACAACGCAAGGGCGCGACAAATAAGCGCGGCGGCGCGGGATTTGTTCAAAACATAGAAATGGATGCCCGGCGCACCCTGTGCAATGAGTTCTTCCGCCTGTTTTGCCGCGTGATAAACGCCCACGGCATACTGCCCCTCATCGTCGTCGCCATGCACTTCCAGCCGTCGCACCAGTTTCGGACTCAGGTGTGTGCCGCACAGCGCCGTGATGCGCCGTATCTGAGTAAGATTGGTAACCGGCAGGATGCCGGGAACGATGGGCGCCGTGATTCCCATACTTTCGCACCGCTCTCGAAAGCGGAAATAGTCGGTGTTCTCAAAAAACATTTGAGTGATTACCACGTCGGCGCCCGCGTCCACTTTGCGTTTCAAATTTTCCAAGTCAACGGCGCTTGAGGGCGCTTCGGGATGTGTTTCGGGGTAGCCGGCCACAAAGATGCCCAGCTCCGGGAACTCATCACGAAGCAGGGCGACCAGTTCGTTGGCATACCGCAGTCCGTCCGGCGCAGGCTCAAAGGCAGGTTGGTCTTTGGGTTTGTCGCCGCGCAGCGCCACGATGTGTTCTATGCCGATGTCAATGGCGTGTCGGATGTAGTCGCGCAATTCGTCGCGGCTGTTGCCAAGGCAGTTCAGATGAGAGGCCAGCGGCATGGCGGGGTACTGTTTGCGGATTTCTTCGAGCACGCGCAAGGTGCGGTCACGGGTGCTGCCGCCTGCGCCGTACGTACAGGTGATGAAAGAGGGACGGCAATAGACCAGCTCTTTCAGATGGACAAACAGGTTTTCCATGCCCCGGTCGGTTTTCGGCGGAAACAATTCAAAACTGATGACTGGTTTTCCAGACGCATATAATGCGCGCAAAGGCTTCATAGATTCCTCCACAGCGGCTATCGAGTCTGCCTGAACGTATGACGACAGCTGAAGTCTGCTGCACAATGAAACTTCTTGTTGCTTATTGGCTCTTACGATTCGCCACCGCATGTGGCGATGATTCATCAAATAAAGTTAGTATCACAGCAACACGGTCGTCATTGCGAGGAGGGCGGCAGCCCGACGCGGCAATCTGGGGTATGAGATTGCTTCACGCCGTTCGCAATGACGATGTAATGAGATCGTGTCGCTCTGCTCGCGTTGACGATACTATTGTGTTGTTGATAGTACGCATGTTATAAAGTGCTTTCCTGGCAGCCGATAATGCACAAAATACCCCTGCCTTCGATTGTTCGTGCAATATAGACAAAGGCACGTTATTTCATTCTCGCCAAGGCCGTTATGCACCCGTTTTGTTATTTGCTACAGCAAACTGTGCGGGCTTCTGCTGGTGGCATCTTACGGGAGGATACCATGCGTCCTTACACTATCTTAACGTATGCGCGGTGAGCCGACCAAGTTTTTACGAGATATAAGACGATCCCTGCGCCGGGGCGCGTTTAATTGGCATGACGGGCGCATGAAAATGTATACTTGCCTCGGAGTAATCTTTTCCCACCCGACGAATGAGGAACGAATATGACAAACAAACGTGCGTCTTTGAAATACAGCGATTCTGGCGTCAACATTGATGCCGCCAACGAAACGTTGTCCACCATGAAAGGGCTGGTCAAACGTACCTATACGGAACAGGTCTTGTGCGACATCGGCACGTTCGGCGCCATGTTTCAATTGGACTTGCAGCAGTATAAGACGCCGGTGCTGGTGTCCAGTGTTGACGGGGTGGGCACCAAACTGAAGTTGGCGTTCATGACCGGCAAACACGACACAGTGGGCATTGATTTGGTGTCTCATTGTGTCAACGACATATTGGTGCAGGGCGCCCGCCCCCTGTTCTTCCTTGACTACTTCGCTGTCGGCAAATTGGAACCGGCCGTGGCGGTGGAAGTGGTGCGTGGCTTGTCAGCGGGCTGTCGCTACGCGGGTTGTGCTCTTATCGGCGGTGAAACGGCTGAAATGCCGGATATGTATCAACCGGGCGAATATGACATTGCCGGAACCATTGTCGGCATTGTAGACCGTGATGACATTGTGGATGGCGCGAAAATCCGCGAGAACGACGTGATTGTCGGGCTGCCGAGCACGGGGCTGCACACCAATGGGTACAGTTTGGCGCGAAAGATCTGTTTTGAAGTGGTCGGACTGAAAGTTGACGATCCCATGCCGGGCGTCGGACGCACCGTTGCCGAGGCGCTTATGGAGCCGCACATCAGCTACGCCAAATTGATGCAGTTGGTCATGCGCATGGTGGAGGTGCGCGGCATGGCACATATCACCGGCGGCGGCATTACGGAGAACTTGCCGCGGATATTGCCCGAAGGGCTTGCAGCGGAAATAGATTTAAACGCATGGCAGGCGCCCCCGCTGTTCCGGTTTTTGCAGGAAGAAGGCAATGTTGAGGATACTGAAATGCTGCGTACCTTTAATATGGGGCAGGGATTCGTATTTGTCATTCCTGAAGCACAAGCCAAACGCCTTGAGGAAACCATGGAACTTGCGGGACAACCCTACAGCTTTATTGGACGCATCACCGCCGGTGACGGCAAGGTGACGTACACGGGAAAATTGAATTATGCCGATCCATCGAATTGAAGTCGCCGGCAAGCCGGACCAGCGGGATGCCGCGGGCGCTGCCTTGTGCGCACGCGTGCAGGAAGACTTGGGGATTTCCGTCGAAAACGCGCGCATTGTCGAGGTGTATACCCTTGATGCTGCCCTCACGGACGAAGAAGTAGAGCGCATACGAGAGGAGCTTTTCACCGATCCCATTATCCAGACCTCTGCGACAAACCGGTCGCTCGCCCAAAACTATGATTGTGTCATTGAGGTGGGCTTTTTGCCCGGTGTCACGGATAACGTGGGGCGTAGCGCGCTGGAAGGCGTGCAAGACATTCTGGACCGGGCGCTAGCTGCCGGTGAAGGCGTGTACAAAAGCACATTGTATGTGCTTGAGGGCGTGACAAAAGAAACCGCTGAACGTATTGCCGCCGAATTGTTGGCCAACGAACTGATTGAGCAGTATGTGGTAAAAACCGCGGCGGAAATGACGGCCCTGAACGGCAAACCGCTGTTGGCCTTGCCTGTGGTGACGCAGGAGCAGGTGGCGGCGGTGGCGCATGTGCCGCTCGACCTTGACGACGCGGGACTGGTCGCGCTCAGTCGTGAACGCATGCTTGCCCTTGACCTTGCCGAAATGCGTGTCATCAAGCAGTATTATGAACGTTCCGAAACACGTGCCCGACGGAAAGCGCTCGGTCTGCCGGATAGGCCCACCGATATCGAACTTGAGATTCTCGCCCAGACATGGTCGGAGCATTGCAAGCACAAGATATTCAATGCCGTGATAGCGTATACCGATGAAAACGGCGAGGCCCGAACCATAGACAGCCTGTTTGATACATACATCAAAGGCGTTACGGATGCCGTGGCGGCACGTGTGCCGTGGCTGGTGAGTGTGTTTGGCGATAATGCGGGCATCATCCAGTTTGATGATGCACATGTATTCGCGTTGAAAGCGGAGACCCATAACAGTCCGTCCGCATTGGATCCTTACGGCGGCGCCATGACGGGTATTGTGGGCGTGAACCGCGACGTGCTTGGCGCGGGACTGGGGTTTCAATGTATCTTCAACACCGACGTGTTCTGTTTCGCTTCGCCCTACTACAAAGGCACGATTCCGCCGCGTCTGCTTCATCCGCGCCGTGTGTTGCGCGGCGTACACAGTGGTGTCCGTGACGGCGGCAATCAAAGCGGCATTCCAGACATCAATGGCGCCATCGTGTTTCACGAGCGTTTTCTGGGCAAACCGCTGGTGTTTTGTGGCACAGGCGGCATCAGCCCGGCAGTGGTGGCGGGACGGCCTGCACACGTGAAAGCGGCGCAACCGGGCGACCACATTGTTATGACCGGCGGGCGTATCGGCAAAGACGGCATTCACGGCGCCACCTTCTCGTCGGAAGCGTTGCATGAAGGGTCGCCGGCGACGGCGGTGCAAATCGGCGATCCCATTACGCAAAAGAAGATGGCTGATTTTCTGCTTGAAGCGCGGGACCAGGGCCTGTTCAATTGCATCACCGATTGTGGCGCGGGCGGCCTGTCCTCAAGTGTGGGTGAAATGGCCCGCGAACCGGGCGGCGCATCCATACACCTTGACAAAGCGCCACTGAAATATGCCGGGCTCGCGCCCTGGGAGATTTTCCTCTCGGAAGCACAAGAGCGCATGACATTGGCCGTGCCGCCGGAACATCTGGACGCGTTTCTTGATTTGGCGCGCCGCCGCGAAGTGGAAGCGACCGTGTTGGGCGTCTATACCGACAGCGGCAGCCTCGATTGCCATTACAACGGCGAGCTGATTGGGTCGCTGGACATGGCCTTCCTGCATGAAGGAGTGCCGCGCATGCAACTGGAGGCCAAATTGGATGCGCCGGAACCACGGGGCGAACTGTTGTTGCCCGGTGACGAGGCCGATCTGACCAATGATTTGTTGCAGGTGCTTGGCGCTCTGAACGTGTGCAGCAAAGAGAACTTTGTGCGTATGTACGACCATGAAGTGCTCGGTCAGAGCGTGTTGAAACAGTTTCAGGGGGCGCGCCAGGACGGCCCCGGCGATGCGGGCGTCATTGCGCCGGTGCCGGGTAGCAAACGCGGTATCGCCGTTGCCTGCGGCATCTGTCCCAAATATGCGGACTTGGACGCTTACCGCATGACTGCATGTGCTGTGGACGAAGCAGTGCGTAATTTGGTGGCGGTGGGCGTTAATCTGGGCGCCATTGCCGGACTTGACAATTTCTGCTGGCCTGACCCGGTGCAGAGTCCGACCACGCCGGACGGGCGTCATAAACTGGCGCAGCTGGTACAGGCCTGTGGAGCGTTGTATGATGTCTGTCTTGCTTATGACATTCCCTTGATTAGCGGCAAGGACAGCATGAAAAATGATTATCGCATTGGCGACACCAAAATCAGCATTCCCCCAACACTGTTGTTCACGGCGGCGGGCATTGTCGAAAATGTGGAGCAGGTGGTGTCCATGGATGCCAAGGCGCCGGGGCATGGTGTATATGTGCTGGGCGAGACACGCAACGAAATGGGGGGCAGCGAGTATCTTGCCTTGCGCGGACAGCTGGGCGTGAATGCCCCCGAGGTGTTCCCCCTTTCCGCACGAGGGCTGTATGAGCGTCTTGCCGTGGCGATAGCGCGTGGGCTGGTGGCTTCGTGTCATGATTGTTCCGACGGCGGCTTGGGCGTAGCCCTTGCCGAGACGGCGCTGGCGGGCGACATGGGCATGACCGTCACGTTGTCGCCGCTGAACGTATCCAACGGGGTCATTGCACTTTTCAGCGAGTCTCAGAGCCGTTTTGTTGCAACCGTTGCGCCGGAGCATGCCGACGCCTTCGAGGCGATCATGCAGGACAGCGTTTGCCATCGTGTCGGGGAAACATCGTCTGAGCCGATGCTGCGCATTGTGTGCGCTGACGACCGTCGGGTTGAATGCGACGTGGACGCATTGCGTCAGGCATGGAAACAACCGCTGGACTGGTAACGTAACGGACTTATAAGGATTGGCCGACCATGACTGTTAATGTGCTGGTACTCACGGGATTCGGCATCAACTGCGATAACGAAACGCAGCGCGCCTTTGTGCGCGTCGGCGCAGAGGCGGACCGTGTCCATTTGAACGATTTGCTCGCGGACTTAAGCCGTTTGGAAAGTACGCATATTCTTGCCATCCCCGGAGGATTCTCTTTTGGCGACCATATTGCGTCCGGCAAGGTGTTCGCCAATAGAATGCGTCATAAGCTGGGCCCGGCGTTGGAACGTTTTGTGACGGACGGAAAACTGGTGATTGGCATTTGTAACGGGTTTCAGGTGATGGTGAAGATGGGGTTGCTTCCCCGAATTGACGGTGTATCTGCACAGGAAACGACGCTTACATGCAACGACTCCAGTCGGTTTGAGAACCGATGGGTGCGTTTACAGGCGCCGTCGGGCAATCGCTGTGTGTGGCTTCGGGATGTGAACGAAATCGAGTTGCCCATACGACACGGGGAAGGAAAATTCATTGCCCGCGACGATGCCGTGCTCCAAAAACTGCACGATAACGGGCAGGTGGCCTTGCAATATGTGCGGCCTGACGGGTCCCCCGCAAAGGGAGCGTTCCCGTTCAACCCCAATGGCGCTACGGATGACATTGCCGGTATTTGCGATCCCACGGGCCGCATATTTGGTTTGATGCCCCATCCCGAGGGCTATCAAGATCGGGAGAATCATCCCCTGTGGCCCCGGATAACGTTGCCGGAAGAAGGGGGCGGGCTGCGCATATTCCAGAACGCGGTGGCTTTTGCCCGAGACGAATTGTAGGAGTTGAAGGGATGAAGGGTGATGTGCGCCCCAACGCCGCAATGCGCGATACCCCCGAGCAGGAACGACCGCGCGAACGCTTGGCGCATGTTGGCGCGGAAGCATTGCGGGACGCCGAATTGCTGGCCATACTTTTTCGCACCGGCAGTCGCGATGAGAATGCCGTGGCGCTGGCCGAGCGTGTTCTGCGACATTTTAACGATTTGCCACGCCTGGCACGTGCCAGCGTGAACGAACTGCAGCAGGTGAAAGGGGTCGGGCGCGTCAAGGCCATTGAGATCAAGGCGGCGGCGGAATTGGGGCGGCGCATGGCCAGCCATAAACGGCAGTTTCTCAGACGTATCACCAAGGCCGAAGATGCCGTGGAGATAATCCGGCCGCACGTCCATCTCTACGAAACCGAATCCTTTCTTTGTCTGCACCTGTCCACCAAGAATGATGTGATGCATGTGGAAGTCATCAGCAAAGGGGGAATGGACTGGGTGGGCATAAAGGCGCGGGACGTATTTGGCAAGGCCTTGCGCGAGGGCGCCCACGGCGTTATTCTGGCGCATAACCACCCAAGCGGCGATCCGGAGCCCAGCAGCGCCGATATTACGATTACCCGGCGACTGGCCGATGCCGCCGCGTTGTTGGGCGTGCGCATGCTCGACCACATTGTTGTCGGCGATGATCGGCATGTCAGTATGAAAGAGCGCGGCATGCTATAATGCGCGTCGCTCCGAGGCACGGATCGGGGCATGCCGTGTAACGCAGAAAATTCTGAAAAAGGGTTCACATGGAAAAACCATTCAGCGGTTGGCGAGAAGGCAGACGCCATTATCTACCATTGTTCGTGGCGGCAATTGTTGCCGGCTGTGTGCTTTGGCCCTTTGGCTATGCATGGACGGCGATTCCGCTGCTGCTTGTTGCCTGCGGTACGCTGCTCTTTTTTCGTGACTTCCATCGGGAGATTGTGTGTGCGCCGGGACAGGCCATAGCGCCTGCCGATGGTGTTGTTGTGGCTGTTGAACACTTGCCGGAAACCCCGCATTACGACGGGCCCTGTGTGCGCATTTCAATTTTTATGTCCGTGTTGAATGTGCATGTCAATCGTGCGCCCTGTGCGTGTACGGTGCGGGAACTGCGCTATGCGCCGGGCAAGTATAAGAACGCCATGACCGATGAGGCGAGCCGCGTTAATGAGTCCAACGCGCTCTGGCTGGATACGGAGTGGGGGCCGGTGACCGTGCGCCAGATATCGGGCGCAGTGGCAAGACGCATTGTGTGTCCGGTGGCGGTGGACACAACCTTGAAACAGGGGGAAAAATTCGGCATGATTAAGTTTGGCAGCCGGGTCGAGACGTTTTTGCCGCCTGACAGCGAGCCGGTGGTAACGGTAAATCAGAAGGCGCGCGCCGGAGTAACGGTATTGGCGAGGTTTTCATGAAACTGTACAAGGCACCCAGAAAGCGCAATAAGAAGCGCAGGTTCATGCAGGTCAATGTGTTGGCGAGCGTGATGACCACCATGAACCTGTACATGGGGGTGACGAGTATTTTCGCCAGCATCGGACTCGAATTTCAGTGGGCCGCCACGTGTATCCTGCTGGCAATGATTTTTGACATGCTTGACGGGTTTGTAGCGCGGCTTACGCGCAGTGTCTCAGACTTTGGCAAGGAACTGGACAGCCTGTGCGATTTGGTATCCTTCGGTGTTGCGCCCGCCGTGTTGGTATTCATGGCGTATTTGCCGGAAGGCACGCATCTTCCGGTGTCCCCGCGCGCTGAATCCATTGTGGGAATGACCGGCTCGTACATGGCCATCATCTATGTTGTGTGTGCCGCTCTGCGGTTGGCCCGTTTTAATACCTACCACGCTGAAATGCGCCATTCCTTTATCGGATTGCCGTCGCCCGCCGCTGCCGGCGCCATCGCAACATTTGTCCTGTTTCTCATGTACTTCGAGCAGCGACTTGACGCCCACGCTCTGGGGCCGCTGGCCTATTTTGCTCTGGGGCCGACTTCCGTCCTGTTGGCTCTGTTGATGGTCAGTTCGGTGCGCTATCCGAAAGGCAGGATAAAAGCGTTTCTGTTGCGTCCCCGTCACGCATTCATTACATTGGCCATTTATGCCTTTGCCATCGGCATCATCCATTACGCCATCGTAACCAGTGTGTCCCTTGTGTTGTTTCCGCTTGCTGCGGCCTACGTGCTGTTTGGCCTCGGCGACACATTCTATGGCCGGATTACCGGGCGGCTGCCGTCGTACGCGACGCTCTCGACGGATTATGAGCAGGCGGGTGATGAGCAGTATGTCGGTGATTACGAAGACGGCTTTTCGGACCCGGAGGAATCGGATTCAGACCTCGAAGACGACGGGGATGCGGAAGCGGCGGCGGGTAAGGGTGCGGCGCCTTTGAACAAAACGGATTGTTTATAGGCCGCGGTTCCTTCCACGGCGATCACCTTCAGTACCGCGGCAGACGGCACGGCCAGAACAACGCCGATAAAGCCGAAGGCGGAGCTGAATACCATGAACGCCACAATTACCCAAACGGGGTTCAGCCCTATCTTGGAACCGAGTACCCGGGGGGTGAGAAAATAGGTTTCCACAATCTGCACTACCAGAAACACCAGAAACACCCAAAATAAATTGGCGCCAATGCCGTAAAACAGCAACGTCAGCAGCGCTGCCGGCGTGATGGTAAGCATGGGGCCGATGTACGGGACTATGGCCGCAGCGCCGCCGAACAACGCGATGGGAACGGCAAAAGGCGCGTCCGCCCAGCTGAGTCCCACGCCGTACATGATGGCCAGAGAACTGCAAACGGTTACTTGTCCGCGCAACAGCGACCGCAGCTGCATGTTGATCTTTTGGGTGAAGTCGGTAACACACGGCAGGTGCCGGGGCGGCACCATTTCACGCAGACTGTCAATGAGCCTGTCGTAGTCGCGCAGCAGATAAACCGCCACAAAGACAAATAGCGACAGATTGATCAGAAACGAAATAATCGCTACGGCCCACGCGCCCACGTTGGTGATAAACTGCGCGGCGCTGCGTCCCGCCTGCCGTCCCATATCCGCCACATGGAGGCCATAGTTTCGGATAAACAACAGGGCGTTTTCGCGCACCGCGGCGCCTATTTGCTCAATGAGGACCGCCCATTCGTCAAAATCTTCATCCGCAGGGGCCCAGTCTAGGTACAGCAAGATCTCACGCAGCGGCACTTGCTCAACAAGCAGCTCAAGCCGTTCCTCCGTGATGCCCTCACGCGCTCGCATGATGAGGCGTTCGCCCTCCTGGACAATGTTGGCGGCCACATACAGGGGCAATGCCGCGGCAATTACCAGAATGATAACCAGCAACGTCAATATGGTGACCATGCGGGGAATACGCAGCTTTTCCGCGAAGTCCACTACGGGCGTCAAGATATACGCCACGAGGAACGACAACATGAGGGAAACCAAGATGGGCAGCAGGAGATAGACAATGCCGGCAAGCACAAACAGCACAATCAGTACGCCCAAGGCACGTACCCATGGATTGTACAATACAATGTCCAGCATTACTGTTTTCTCCAAAGATTCCGACGTAAACCGCAAGTATAGTAGCAGGCGCCGCCGCTTCCGTTAAAGTTACTTTTGTTTTGCCGTTAACGGGAATTTGCCGATGTGTTCCCGCATCGCCTCAATTCACGCAAAGAGTCCTGCCAGTGTCGCCGCCAAGGTGTGCGCATCGTAGGGCTTTTCCAGGAACGCCTGTATGTTGAGGTCTTTCAAGCGGCTCTCCAGATCATCTTCCGCGTATCCGCTCACCAACAGCACGGGAATACTCGGCTTGAGTCTTCGGATTTCCTGGAGCGCTTGCAGGCCGTCCATGCGCGGCATGCTCAGATCCAACAGTACGCAGTCTATTTCCGCTTGGTGTGCCTCGAAAGCGGCAATTGCCTCCACGCCATCCGCAGCACTGCGCACGGTGTATCCCAGCTGCTTGAGTAATAAAGTGTCGAGAGCGAGTGCATCGGGTTCATCTTCTACCACCAATACGGTGCGGTTGTTCCCCATCTCCAGCAAGGGGGCGGGCTGCTCCGTTGCGGATGGCATCGCCGCAGCATCTGTGTTGACAGGAAACAAGGCTTGTATTGTTGTTCCTGTGCCGGGCGTGCTGTTGATTTTCACGGTTCCCTTGTGTGCCCGCATGATTCCAAGCACAGCGGACATGCCAAGTCCGCGCCCCGTGAACTTGGTTGTGAAAAAGGGGTCAAATATTTTGTCACGCATCTCTTTGTCCATGCCGCATCCGGTGTCACTGACCTCCACACACACATACGTGCCCGGCTTGGCGTTGAAGAGCGAGGCGGCGCCACCGGCGCTGTCCGCGTCCGTGTACTGGACAACACGAGTGGAAATGGTAATAAGACCGCCCTGCATCTCGTCCAGCGCCTCCGACGCATTCAACACCAAGTTCATCACCACTTGTTCGACTTGCGCGGCATCGGCCTGTATCACGGGTAAATCCGTCGCGATATCCAATTGGAACCGGGCTTTCTTCGAAACAAGCGACTGCACAAACGCCACCGTATCGTTCACGGATTCACCGAGGTTGAGCGGCGCGAGGGCGATGCTCTTCTTGCCTGAATAGGCCAGCATCTGTTGCGTTAACGCGGCCCCCCGGTTTACGGCGCGTTTCAACTTCTCAACACACATGGAGGAGGTTGTTTCCGGCGGCGTTTCCGTTTCCAGCACATTTACGGTCATCATCATAATCTGGAGAATGTTATTGAAATCGTGTGCAATGCCGCCGGCGAGTACGCCCAGGCTTTCCAGTTTTTGGGTGTGCTGCATCTGTGCTTCAAAATCCCGCTTTTCCGCCTCCATCCGGTTTCGTTCTGTCACATCGCGAACAATACACACCGCGTACTGTTCCCCCTCAAGATGCATGGACGATATGGACACCTCCACATCCAGTTTCGTGCCGTTCTTTCGTTTTGCTTTTAGAGATGTAACGCCACCTGTCGAGGGGGCATCTGATGTAGTTGCAGGGCGGCACAACGACAAGAGTGATGCTGTTGATTCATCCGGGGGAGCGAGGGATGCCGACAGTGGCACGCCCATCATGTGGTCTGCCGTGTATCCCAGCAGATTTTCGGCCGCAGGATTCCAAAACGTGACAGCGCCTGCGCTGTCCAGCGCGATAATGCCGTCCCAAGCCGATGAACTGATTCCCCGTAACAAGGCTTCCCGTTCGCGCAAGTGCTTTTCAACGGTTTGACGGCGCGCTACTTCTTTGGTAAGAATCGCATGTTCCTGCATCAGTTGTTGACGCGAAGAAAGCAGCTCAATAAGCAAAAACAAAAAAGCGAGTCCGATTAGCGCAAGGCCGATGCCATTCACAAGGTTGTCTGCGGCGCGTATCGTATTCTGGTGGGCGACCAGTGCGGGGGCGTCAAGCATGCCCATCGTAAAGCCAACACGCAGGACTTGGGAAATGACCAGAAAGAACAATCCTGACAGCACAAGCCATGTGATGCGCCGTTCCCGGACAAAACCAAAGGACAGATACCCGGTTATCCCCACGATTAAGACGATGCTGATTATCCACGCAATGGCGCTCACACCGGGCGCTTCCACGTGGAACACACGCATCAAAAAACCGGGGATATTGGCGCCAAACACTGCCCAGCCCACGGCGGTGCATGCCAAAAGTCGCAGGCGTGCGGGATTCATAGCTGGTTTATTGGCCGGTACATCACTCGCCACGTCGTCTCCCTACACACAACCCCAAAAGAAAGAACACATGCCGTCGTACAGACGAACAGGCATACGTCGTTACAGTGTCTTGCCTCTGCTGCAATACAGTAAGATTAGCAGATATGAGGCCAAAAGCCAAAATAGATGACGAGCGCCCAATTATGGGGGTATCAACCGGCACGTAATATTGGGCAGATGGCTGCGGTTGTTATGCTCGAATGTG
>SKQZ01000434.1 GCA_007118765.1 Candidatus Hydrogenedentota bacterium | reverse complement strand
TCGTCTAACGGTTCCGTCTCGTTTATGTGATCCTTGTTGCTGGACATGACGCCTATGTGTGTTATCGCCGCCGGGCACGCATCCCGAACCACGGGTGGTCCGGTGACGTTACAATGACGACGGTTCTATTGGTCGCGCATTCCTTTGGCGACAAGGTTTTGCAACCCTTCTGGGTCCATACTGCGTTTGAAAGCCATATCCGGTGTAATGGCGCCGCGTCGCACCAACCGATACAAAGATTGGTTCATGGTCATCATGCCGTCGCTTTTCCCAATTTCGATCATGGAGGGGATTTGCTCCAGCTTTTCCGCACGAATGAGTGAACGGATGGCGGGATTCGGCACCATGATTTCCATAGCCAGCACACGTCCCAGCCCGTCGGCGCGCGGCACCAGCTGTTGAATGCACACGCCTTCCAATACAAAGGAAAGCTGGGTGCGCACCTGGGCTTGTTGTGAGGCGGGAAACACGTCAATAATGCGGTTGATCGTTTGCAGGGCGTCGTTGGTGTGGAGCGTGGCAAACGCCAGATGGCCGGTTTCCGCCACCGTTAACGCCGCCTGAATCGTTTCGGGGTCGCGCATCTCGCCGATGAGAATCACGTCGGGGTCCTGTCGCAAAACGCGTTTAAGCGCGGCACTAAAAGTGTAGGTATCCGAATTGACCTCACGTTGGTTTACGATGGACATCTTGTGGCCATGCAGGTACTCAATGGGGTCTTCAATGGTGATGATATGGGTTTTGCGTTCTTCGTTAATTCGGTCGATAATAGCCGCCAGTGTGGTTGATTTTCCGCTGCCGGTGGGCCCGCAAACCAGTATCAAGCCCAACGGGCGGTAGGCGAAATCCGCAATCACACGGGGCAAACCCAATTGATCAAACGACAGAATTTCAAAGGGGATGGAACGAAACGCACCCACAACGGAACCACGGTCTTGATATACATTCAGGCGGAATCGGCTCAAGCCGTCAATGCCGAACGAAAGGTCGCACTCTTTGTTGGCTTCAAATTCCGACACTTGGTCTTCATTCATGACGCTATAAATGAGGTCTTGAGTTTCCTCGCCGTTCAGTTTTTTATATCCTTCCAGCGGTTCCATACTGCCGTGGAGGCGTATCATGGGCGGCGCTCCAACAACAATATGCAAGTCGCTGGCCCCCTCTTCTATCATGCGTGTCAACAGTTCTTTGATGTTAAGACGGTCCATAGTATTCTCCGGTACTGCATGTACACTTGGGTTGTCGTTTTGGCCATGTCCCCGACAGACATTGCAGGGGGGCTTCAACGATGGACATTATCTTTACCCAACTCCCCGGGTAAATTCAACCTTCCTGTCTGAGAGAACGCCCCCAGTGGATTGATATGGTATGCGAACTCGGGTTAATCCGCAATGGTGTGATCATGCACTTGGGCCAGCGTGGTAAGTCCTTTGGCTGCCTTCGCCAACGCGTTCTGACGCAACGTCTTCATGCCAAGCTTTATGGCTTGCTGTTTGATTTCGTGACCGCTGCGTCTCTGCAAAACCAAGGGTCCCAATTCCGGCCAGTTCAGCATCGCTTCCACCACGGCCACGCGTCCCTTGTAACCGCTTTCTTTACACTTGGAGCACCCTTCGCCTTCAACAAAGGTGGGGTTCTCAATATAATCGAATCCTTTGTACTGAAAGCGTTCAAGCACATCCTTTGGCACGTTCACGGGACGCTTGCATTCGGTGCATACACGCTTCAGCAGACGCTGTGCGGCGGCGAGGGCAACGGAAGACTGCACCAAGAACGGTTCCACGCCCATGTCAGTCAAACGGGGAAACACGCCTGACGCATCGTTGGTATGCAGCGTGCTTAGTACAAGATGGCCCGTCAAGGCGGCCTTTACCGCCACGTCCGCCGTCTCGCCGTCACGAATCTCACCGACCATCACCACGTCCGGGTCCTGTCGCAAAATCTGGCGCAGCGCCTCGGCGAAGGTAAAGCCAATCTTCGCTTTGGTCTGTACCTGATTCACGCCAAACAATTCGTACTCAATCGGGTCTTCGACGGTAACAATGTTGGTGTCTACCTGGTTCAATTTATGCAAGGCACTGTACAGGGTGGTGGTTTTACCGCTTCCGGTGGGGCCTGTCATCAATACCATGCCGTGTGGCAGTTCGAGGGCTTCACGAAACACGGTCATTGGTTGCGGCTCGAACCCGAGTTTGTCCAAATCCAAGGTGAGGGTGCCTTGGTCCAAAACACGGAGCACCACTTTTTCGCCGTACTTACACGGCAGAAAGGCGACACGAAAATCAATCTCGCGGCCATTATAGCGCATGCGTGCGCGTCCGTCCTGGGGGAGGCGCTTCTCGTCAATGCGGCATCCCAACAAAATCTTCAAGCGCGCCACGAGGTTCGGGTGCATGGACTTCGGCGGCGCCTGGCCTTCCTGTAATGCGCCGTCCACGCGATACCGGATGCGGATAATCTTCTCGAAGGGTTCAATATGGATGTCGCTGGCGTCGGCCTCCAAACCGCTGAAGAGAATAAGGCGCACCAGTCTTTTTACCGGTTCATGTTCCGCACCTTCTTCAAGTTTAGAAACATCCTCTACCTCGTCATCATCCGTTTGTTGTACTTCTTGCAGATCATCCGTAGCATCTCCCTTTTGCTGAGCTGCAAGCGTGTTAAACAGTGTTTCCGCTTTTCCGCCGCCGTAGAGCCTGTCAATCGCGTCCTTTAACTCGGACATCATGGCCACTACCGGCTCAATCTGGTAATTAGTGACCATGTGCAGGTCGTCCATGGCCATAATGTTGAGTGGGTCCGCCATGGCAAGGGTCAACACTTCACCCGTAATGGAAACCGGCAGCATCTGATACTGCCGGGCCAATGCTTCCGGCACTTCGTCCAATACTTCTTTGGGTATGCTGTAATTCGCCACGCGGATGTGAGGTATGCCGAGGTTCTCGCTCAGCGTGATTACCAAGTCCTCTTCACCGAGATGGCCTTTTTCCACCAGCAGCGTTGGCAGGCTTTGGCCCGTGATGCGGTGTACTTCAATACACTCCGCCAGTTGCTCCCGGTTCACCAGCCCTTCTTCCAAGAGCATGTCCGGCAATCGTTTCTTCTGTAATTTCGCGGCCATCAACTATCTCCTTGCCACCTTGTCTGCTCCAAACCTACGTCTGAAGCCTCGCCAATAACACCCAATAAGCGGTCACCATCTATTATAACGCAAAAAGGCCTAAAAAATATAACACATCACGCCGCCTCGTGAACCCCAAGGTGACTCAAAATGTTCTGAGCGTCCTCTATTGTAATTTTACCATTTTCGAGGCGGCCATACGCAACTATTTTTCTGAAGGCCCCCGTCATCTTGCGAACATCGTCAGAAACCCGCATTGCCACCAGTGACAACACCTCTTCCGGCAGCTCCGTTTGTTCCTGTTCCATGTAATAACGCAGGATTTTTATACGCGTTTCCCATTCAGGCGGCTTCAACTCGGCTACGATACCGCTCGCAAACCGGGAAACCAAACGTTGTTCCAGCATGCCCAGACGGTCTGGGGCCTTGTCGCCGGCAATCACGATTTGCCGGCCTTGTTGTTGTAACACGTTAAAAATGTGGAAAAATTCCTCCTGGGCATCAACACGCCCGCCCAAAAACTGAATATCGTCCAAAATAAGCATGTCCCAGTGGCAATAATGGTCGCGAAAGCTCTCCAATGCGTTGTCGGCAATGGCGACTGCCAGCCGTCGTGCAAAGTGACTGGCGGAGATATACCCAATGCGACGGGGCAAACCGTTGTCATCATTGGAACTGTGGGCGATAGTAAGGTTGCCAATGGCGCTGATTAAGTGGGTCTTGCCCAATCCGACCTTGCCGTAGATGAACAAGGGATTATATTCGCCGCCGGGCTTTTCCGCAACTGCCCGCGCCAGTTTCACGGTAAATTTATTTGTTTCCCCTGCGAAGAAGTTATCAAAGGTTAACGTCTCCAATGGGTGGTTTGACTGAAGCGCCGCGCGGATTTTGTCGTCCTCCGCCTCATATTCGGGGGCATCGGCGGGCGGGGCGTTTTTGCCGTCCGGCAAGAATGGCGCGACCGATGTGTGGCGCGCTGCCTTTCCCGGCTGCATATCGGCCCGGTTGTTTTGCGCCACGGCATGCATTTCAATGAACTGGGCCGTTTGGCGCACCGATTCCAAGGCTGCTTGTGCGATCTTTGCCAGATGGTCCTCTTTTTCCGCCTGCGACTGTTTGTTGGCATCAAGTGAGTCCAGCATGGCTTGGGCTATGGCGGCCAGTCCCTTTTCCTGGCTGCTCCCGCTTTTGGCGATGGATTCCAGTGTTTCGGAGGCGATAGATGCCATGTCGGCGGACTGGGGTTTGTCTTCTCTGCCTGAGGCTTCCACGGCGGCTGTAACGCCGTCACGCATTGCTTCCGCCATTTCCTGAATGCCTGCCGCCGTTGCTTGTGTGGCGCCTGTGTCGGGTTCTGCTGACGCAGCGCGTGTGTGGGAGCCTGAACCGGCGGACGGGGCATCCATCACCATGGTTTTATCAATGTCCTCCGGCGGTATCTCCTTTTGGGAGGGCATGCCGGCGTCGCGCTCGGCGGGTGTATGATCTGTTGTCGGCGGTCGCAGGCCAAATTGAGCGTATTTGTCCTGCAAATTATCAGGTTTTTTAACTTCCTGGGCATAGAGTTGCTTTACCGTGACCTGATAATGCTCCCACGTGCATAAGACCGGTTTTATGCGTAGTCCGGGG
>SKQZ01000023.1 GCA_007118765.1 Candidatus Hydrogenedentota bacterium | reverse complement strand
GTCTGTACCGTCGTATGTTCCTAAAGGGTACGCAAGTGCCGATCAAATCGCACAGTTGCTAAAAAAGGCCAATTGGCGGTATTATGCGCGTCCACGGTATTTCGCGAGAACGTTGTGGCGCATAAAGAATCCTTATGCGATTAAAGCCACTGTTCTTGCCTTCTTTTATTGGCTCAGTCTTATCATGAAACGCGTATAACATTTTGCAACGATTCGTGTAGCGTTATTGGTGTGTTTTTTTTGATGGAGTGACATGTATGAGCGAGAACAAACGAAACCGGGTTTCCCGCGAGCATATCGCCCTTGGGGCGGTCTTGACGCTCGGGCTTGGTTTTCGTTTGATTCGTTTGGGTACATTTTCGTTCTGGCATGATGAGGCCTTTTGTCTTCTGGTGAGCGAGGACTTGGGCGGGTTATTTTTGCGGGGCAACCTTGCGGCCAATCATCCTCCCTTGGCCTATATCTTGTTGGCTTTGTGGCGTTTGCTTGGCATGGGGGTTAACGAGTGGACCATCCGTGGTTTGCCCGCCTTGTTCGGTGTGCTGGGCATCGGTGCGATTTATCTTCTTGGCAAAGAACTGTTCAATGCCCGCGTGGGGCTGGTGGCGGCGCTTTTACTGGCTATCTCTCCGTTTCATGTGCTGCATTCACAAGATTTGAAGGAGTATATCTATCTGCCTTTCTTCGCCACGCTCATGGTGCTGTACTTTTATCGGGCGACAAACACCGGCAGGAGCAAGGACTGGCTGATGTACGGTCTGCTTGCCGGGATCTGCTGTTATACGGAAGCATTTGTGGCCCCTCTGTTGGTTGCCATCAACTGTTGGTTCCTCTTGTTCTTTTATAAGCATAAGGACAATCTGCGCTACTGGGTGGGCGCGAATCTGCTTGGCGCGCTGATGTTCGCGCCTTGGTTGGGCATGATGTTGCAGAAAGTACATCTGTATATGGTTGAGGCGGAAGGCTGGTGGGTCCCCCCTCCCACCCCGTGGGGGGTTGTGTTCTATTTTAAGACCATTGCCTTTGGATACGCAGCCGTCAAGCCTTTTTTCTATCTGGCTTTCCTTCTGTTTCTCGTGCTGTTTATCTATGGCGCTTACCGCGCTCTCGTCCGGGATTCACGGGCGGCGTTACTGTTGCTGATGTGGGCCGTATTGCCCGTGGCCATGGTATATGTCATTTCGCTGTTCGGACAAAGCGTATTTTTGATTCGTGCGCTTTTACCCTATGCCTTGGCGGTGTATGTGTTGGTGGCCGTGGGTATTGTGCATATTCCCGGCAGGTATATCCGGTATGCGGTTGTGAGTGCGGTTGTGGTGTTATGTTGTGTCGGACTTGGCGCGTATTATCTTCGTATCTTTCATCCCAACCAGCATCCGCATCGTCCGGGTACGCATCCGCCGCGCGCGTATGCCGAAGCCGCGGCGTATGTACTGGAACAGTATGAGCCGGGAGACGTTGTGGTTCATGCCAGTGGCGCCACATGGCTTCCCTTTTTCTGGTATGGGTTCCGGGATAGGCATCCACAGTATTTGGGTGCGCACAACGCAAAGTTTTCGGAAATCATCCGCTCTGCCAATCCCGTGAATACGGACGACCCGCAGTTGCTCCGGTTGTGGCCGAGAATGATGGAATCCGTAACGCCCGGTCATGGCAGAGTGTGGTTTATTTTTTCCGAATGGGAGCGTGAGTTCCTGGCGGGCCAGGCAATGCGCGTGTATCGGTGGTTGGACAGCCGATACCAGGAAGTTGGGTTCACGCAACTCAAAGGAATTGATATCCTCCTGTATTTGACCCCTGAACATCCTGACTATCGTCACACCGTCAAGCGGGATGAGGATACCGGTGTTACCGCACTGCTCCAGTACGCAGACCGTGATGGGACATATAAAAAGATGTTGCCCGATGCGGGGGTGGTTCCTTCGTCGGTGGCAGAGCGCCGCGGACGGCTTTCAGTACAGTTTGACGACGGACAGGCGACGGCTAAAGAAGAGTCCGTGAAAAACGATTCAGGCGATATCGTTTTTCTGGTGACCAACACGTCCGATGTCCGCTCGTCTGCGCGGATGCATGTTGTATTTTCCGACAAGCTGGTGCTGTGTGCTGCGTTTACACGAAATGAGTTAACGTCAAGCGCATGGAATTACACCCCGCAATATAACATCCATCCTCCACCGCCGCATTATGACCTTGCCGCATTGGAGGGGACCTTTACGGATTCGCCGGCAAGTGTGCGGTATACTGTTGATCTCCCGCACGGGACATACGTGCCGCTGCTGTTTGCAACATTGCCGTTTGACTATCCCGATTGGCAACTTGCGCCTGTTTCGGTCATGACATACCCTCAAGGCCATTATATGTTCCCGCAGCCCGAGGCGATGGCAACACCGCAGTGGACTTGGGTGGCGGGCAACGCTGTTGAGCATGTTGATGAATCATCCATGACGCTTCAAATCAAGGGGTATCCGCAGGCGGAAAACCTCCATGCCCATGCCAACTTGGGATACATTGCTTTTGTCAATATGCAGCACATGCCCGACAGTGCTGTGGCGCCGGGTGGTGTGATTGAACCATGGAAGGATAACGTGCAACTGCCGCCGGGCGGATCACAAAGGTTTACGGTGCCAGAGAACGAAGGGCATAAGCGCGTTGATATTTGGGTTTATGAACAGGGTGAGGATGGCAAAGGCTATCACATTTTCAAAACGCTCAAATGATGTTTGTTGCCTGCATATCACATCGGGTTTCGTGTTGATCCTTAACTGGTTGCGCAAGTGATGCCTGCAGACAGGCATAACGCTGATTTGGCGGAACAGTGATATATTGAACGGACGATATTCGTAAGAGGCGCTTTTGCGGACTCCTAATACCCGTCATTATTTGACAGAAGAACAAGAAGACACTAATGAAACTATTTCGGCGAAAAGAGCTTCGTGCTATCTGGGGGGATAACGAACTGATGAGCCGGCAGTACCGGCATATTTGGGATCATGATCCCATTCTGCGGAACTTCTATGCTTTTCTGTGGCAGTGGGCGCTGCACGACAATACGGAGAGCCCCGTTGTTGAACTCGGTGGCGGCGCAGGCTTCATCCGTAGCGTATACCCCGACATTATCAGTACGGATGTACTGTCATTCCCGGAAAGTGACCTTCAATGTGACGCAACACAGTTGCCGTTCAAGCGCAATTCCGTTGGGTGTTTTGCTGCCGTTGCGTTCTTTCATCATTGTACGCGCCCCGCATCATTTTTTCGTGAAACATTTGACGCGTTGAAACCGGGAGGACGGCTGGTAATTATTGATCCCTACATCACATGCCTCTCCCGAATTGTTTATCGCTATGCGACCGATGAAGACTTGGATCTTACGGAATCACCCTTGGATAACGAGGGCATGCACTGTGACAACAACCCGCTGTTGGATGCCAATGTTGCGCGAGCAACCATTATTTTTATGCAACAAAAGGAACGCTTTGAAGCCTTGTTCCCGGGTTTTCACATTGAAACGATAGAACACAGAAACCTTTTCGCGCATATCCCGGCGGGGAGTTGTGTGCAACGGTTGCCATTGTTCGCCCCGATTCTTTATCGGCCAGCACGTGTCTTGGACGATTTGCTGCATCCGCTGCGACATTGGACTGGTATGGTGATGCGCGTGGTGCTCGTGAAGAAGCGCTAGAGCGTTTTAAATAATACTGTAGCCGCACGAGGCAAACCAATTCTGAATATCTGTAGTGGATACTTGCGCCATTGCCTCACCTATGGCGCGAAACAGATCCTCTGAGTCCCGTGCCTTCGCTTTGCGCAAATGGGCCTTTATTTTGCTCCACATCTTTTCTATAGGATTAAAGTCCGGACTATATGCAGGCAGGTCCCAGGCTTCTGCTCCCTTGGCTTCAATAAGCGCCCGCGCCCGTACACTTTTGTGGACCGACAGATTATCCATCACGACAATGTCGTGTGGCTCAAGGGTGGGCCCGAGGACGTGTTCGACCCATACATCAAATGCGCCGCCATCGATCGGGCCTTCAAGTACCCATGGGGCTTGGGGGCCATTGCGGCCGACGGCTGCAATCATTGTGGTCGTGCTCCAGCGGCCATAAGGAACCGAATCATGTACGCGCTGTCCGGTTGGCGCACGCCCATACAGACGGGTCATGTTCGTCTTGGCTCCGGATTCGTCTATGAATAACAGGCGGCGATGGCAAACGCCGGCTATCCTTTGCACCCAAGCCCTCCTGGCGCTCTGTATGTCTTTGCGCTTCACCTCAAAGGGGTGCAACGTCTTTTTTTTAAAGGCAGGCCCATGCGAAGCAAGACATAGTATATGGCTTGAGGAGTACAGGATACGCCGACAGCATCACGTAATTCCTCCAAGGTCATGTCCGGGTGCTCCCTGACAAGTTCCTTAAGCCTTGCTTGGTGGGCCAGCGTCAGTTTTGGCTTGGCCCCTGAATAACAATGCCGTGCGGCAATATCTCCCGTGCGTCTGCGTTGTTGCAACAGTTTCTTTACCATGCCCAATGAAACGTTGTAACGATCAGCAATTTCCTGGCGGGTGTTCTCGCCACGGTCATAGGCATTCACAATACGTTCACGGAGGTCTTGAGATAATGTTGTACTCATGACCATAGTTTAACACAAAAGCGCCCAAAACGGCCACAGTTTTATTTAATTTGCTCTAAAGACGCACCTGTTTGCGTAGAAATTCGACTTCCATCTTCAGACGCCCTATCTGCTCGTAGAGCGTTTGTTCCTGCTTCTCATGGTCC
>SKQZ01000035.1 GCA_007118765.1 Candidatus Hydrogenedentota bacterium | reverse complement strand
CGGGCATTGATTTGTCCGATACGGGCCTGCTTGACCAGTTTCACATTGGCGAGATACGACTGGAAGTGGCTCAGCTGGGCAAAAAATGCCACGGCGACGGATGCGCCATTTTTCAGGAAGTCGGCAAATGCGTGATGCCCCGTGAAGGCATTTTCTGCCGGGTGTTGCAGGGCGGCGTGGCAAAAGAAAATGACCCTATTATCCACGTGCCCCGCGTGCTCAAGTGTATGGTGATCACACTCAGCGACCGCGCCCATCAGGGAGTTTATGCGGATCGAAGCGGCCCCCGTGTACGCGAGCACCTGGACGCATTCTTTGTCGGCAAAAGATGGCATCCCCATATTGATCAGCGTGTGCTGCCGGATGATGCGGAATTGCTGCGCGACACCCTCATTACAGCGCGCGACACGGGCGTGGACATTGTTATTACCACCGGCGGTACGGGCATCGGGCCGCGCGACATCACGCCGGATGTGGTGACGGCGCTGGCAGATCGATTGATTCCGGGCATCATGGAATACATTCGCATACAATCCGCCGCTTCCAAGCCCAACGCCCTGTTAAGTCGCTCCGTGGCGGCGGTACTTGACAAAACACTGGTGTACACACTTCCGGGCAGCGTCAGGGCCGTGACCGAATACATGGACGAAATTCTAAAAACCGTTGAACACGTCCTGTATATGCTGCACGATATAGACGCTCACTAGCCCGCATATTGTATACGCCTGCAATTGACCAAGTCCGCCGCCAGAGCGGTGATCTTTAATACCGATATGTGTCGGGCTTATAGGGTCCCTCGACAGGCACGCCAAGATAATCAGCCTGCTTTTGACTCAGTTTTTCCAGATTTACGCCCAGCTTCCCTAAATGGAGCCGCGCCACTTCTTCGTCCAAGTGCTTCGGCAGGGTGTAGACCTTGCCAACGTCATATTTTTCGGCTTCATTGAACAAGGCAATTTGCGCGAGGGTCTGGTTCGTGAAGGAGTTGGACATCACGAACGAGGGATGGCCCGTGGCACAACCCAGGTTCACCAAACGACCGCGGGCAAGCATAATAATTTCCTTGCCGTCCGGGAACACAAACTTGTCCACCTGCGGCTTGACGGTAATCTCTTTGATGTCTTCCCGCTGTTCCAGCGCAACCACCTCGATTTCTGAATCGAAATGGCCGATATTGCATACAATGGCCTGGTCTTTCATCGCTTCCATGTGCGCCGCCGTGATGACGTCGCAACAACCGGTGGCGGTAACGAAAATATCGCCCACCTTCGCCGCATCGTCCATGCACATCACTTGATACCCTTCCATGGCCGCCTGCAACGCGCAAATGGGATCAATTTCGGTGACAACCACACGTGCACCCAGCCCGCACATGGCATCCGCACAGCCTTTGCCCACGTCGCCGTATCCGGCCACCACCACCACCTTGCCGGCCACCATAATGTCTGTGGCACGTTTAATGCCGTCTGCCAACGACTCGCGGCATCCATAAAGGTTGTCAAATTTGGATTTCGTCACACTGTCGTTTACGTTCATGGCACGGGTAAGCAACGTACCGTCGCGCATCATGTGGTACAGGCGATGTACACCGGTGGTGGTTTCCTCGGACACGCCAATCCAGCCCGCCGCCACACGATGCCAGTATTCGGGGTCTTCGCCGTGGATGCGATGCAACAACGTATCCACCACCTCCACCTCTTGGTTATCGCGGCATATCGGGCGCAATTCACCGGTCTTCTTGTAGTGCTCTTCCAGCGCATAACCGCGATGGATCAACAACGTCGCGTCGCCGCCGTCATCCACAATCATGTTCAACGTTTGGCCGTCTTTGAACTGCATCGCCTGATAGGTACACCACCAGTATTCTTCAAGGGTCTCCCCTTTCCATGCGAACACCGGTACGCCCGTGGCTGCAATGGCCGCCGCGGCATGATCCTGCGTGGAAAAAATGTTGCAACTGGCCCAACGCACGTCAGCGCCCAAGGCCCGGAGCGTCTCAATCAGCACCGCTGTCTGGATGGTCATGTGAAGCGACCCCATGATACGCGCCCCTTTCAGGGGTTGCTCCGCAGCATATCGCTCGCGAACGGCCATCAAGCCCGGCATTTCCTTCTCCGCCATCTCAATCTCAAGGCGGCTCCAGTCCGCCAGACTCATGTCGGCAACTTTATACGCCGGTTTTTCGGCCGTGTCGGGAATGATAATTGAGGCTACAGCCATAACAAATAATCTCCTTCGTCTTGTTTGTTCTGCGATTTACAATCGCCTGTTATTATACGCGTCAAGTCGGCTCTTGTCCAATTCGGCCAATACTATGAAACTTAGTCGGTTGTGAAACAGTCAAATAAAAGTAGCCGTATCGCTCTGTGTTTCCCAGTGCCGGAAACCTTTTCATTACCACATCGGTATGTTATCAACAATGCTGGAGGGAAAATGCCGCACCACATGAAAAACCTTGTAACCATTATGTTTAGCGCCACTGTTGTTATACTGGTTGGCTGCGAAGAATTGACGCCGCTGGACGCGGATGCCCTCATCCCGTCGCCGGACAAATATGATGTTCGTATCATCCGCGATGACTGGGGGGTGCCGCATATCTATGGCACAACCGACGCAGATGTGGCGTATGGTTTGGGCTGGGCACAGGCAGAAGATGACTTCAAGCATTTCTATGAGACCCTGCTCATGGGTCGTGGCCTGTATGCATGGGAAGCGGGGCGCTCTGGTGCGCCTTTTGACTTCCTGCTTCATCTGTTTCGTTTCCGGGAAATTGTTATGGAAGAGTATGAAACACAGTTGTCCCCGGAAATGCGGGCTGTCTGCGAGGCATACGCGGACGGCTTCAATCATTACGCCGCGCTGCATCCGGACAAGGTGAAACCCGGACTGCTGCCCGCCACGGGACAAGATGTTGTCACGGGCTTTGCCATGCGCACACCGTTGTTTTTTGGTATGGAGCGCGAGATACGCCGCCTGATGGGCCCCGAACGGGCGCACGAAGTATCGCGCCCGGAACAAGCACGCAGCGGCGGCACTCTCACACGCGAATTGCCCGTGGGGTCGAACACCATGGCCGTGGCGCCCCATCGCACGCCGGACGGGAAAACACACCTGGCAATCAATTCACACCAGCCCTTTGAGGGGCATGTGGCATGGTATGAAGCACGCCTGAAAAGCGAAGAGGGGCTTGACATTACGGGCGGCGTATTTCCCGGAAGCCCTGTCATCCTGCACGGACACAACCGCGATCTTGGCTGGGCACATACGGTAAACCTGCCGGATTTGTGCGACATCTATGTACTTGAAATGCATCCGGACGACCCGAATAAATACTACTTTGACGGGGAGTACTTGAAATTGGAACGGGAAGAAGTCACTATCAGTGTCCGGTTGTGGGGCAATCTGCGCATCCCCGTGACCCGCGAGATTTTGCATTCCGTTCACGGGCCTGCCATCAGACGCCCCCACGGCGTTTATGCCATCCGCTATGCGGGTTACGGCGATATAAGGCAGGTGGAACAATGGTATCGCATGGGCAAGGCGCGCAACTTCGATGAATTTGAAGAAGCCATGCGCATGCGCTCCATCCCATCGTTCAATGTGGGCTATGCGGACAAAGCGGGCAACATCTGGTTCTTATACAATGCGTTGCTGCCCCTGCGCGACCCGCGCTACGATTGGCGCGCTTATCTGCCGGGGGATACGTCGGAGGTGCTGTGGTCGGAATACCTGCCGTTCGATAAGCTGCCGCAGGTGAAGAATCCGGAAAGCGGCTTTATTCAAAACTGCAACTGTACGCCCTTTTTCACCACTGACGGGCCGGGCGATCCGAACCCGGAGGACTACTGCATCAGTCTCGGCATTGAACCCCCGGAAGCAATGACAAACCGCGGATTGCGGGCACTGGAGTTGTATGGAAGCGATCCGAGCATTACCGAAGAATCTTTCTATGAATACAAGTTCGATTGGCACTATTCCGAAGAGTCTCGTGCCGCGGAGTTGCGGCAACATCTTTTGGATACCGTGGATGATGACGACCCGGTTGTCCAAAAGGCCCTGGAGGTGTTGCGCGACTGGGACCTCGGTGGCGACCCGGACAATACCAGCACGGCCATTGCCGTGCTCGCCATGGAGCCGGTGGTGCGGGCGGAAATGTTTGGCACTGAAGTGCCGGACATTAACGAGATATTTGTAAAGCGTGCCCACGAGCTAATGGAGGCACACGGACAAATAGACGTGCCGTGGAGCAAGATTAACCGGCTGATCCGCGGCGATGTAAACTTGGGACTGGGCGGTGGTCCCGATCTGTTGAACGCCATCTACGGCCACTGGAACGGCGAGTACCTGCGTGCCGTTGCAGGCGACTGTTACATACTGATGGTGACATGGCTGCCGGATGGGTCGTTGCGCTCGAACGCCATTCACCAGTACGGCAGCGCCACCATGAACGAAGCCAGCCCCCACTACGCTGATCAGGCGCCCTTGTTTGCCAACCGGGAACTGCGCCCCGTATGGTTCGAGTATGAGGACTTGGCGGAAAACAAACAGACGGTTTATCAGCCCGGTGCATTTTTTCTGGAACAGTAGTCCCTTGTTGTTAACCCGGATGTTTCACCAAGTTTCGTCGTGAGCCTGTGAAGATTGCGCCAGAGCAGGTACTTTGCGCAGGCCGCCGGCTGACAGCGTGTTAGTACACGTCGAAGTCGGCGGGCAAGCAAAGTGCCTGATATGGTGTAAGATTCGCAGGCGCAACAGAAATCTTGTGAAATATGCGGG
>SKQZ01000042.1 GCA_007118765.1 Candidatus Hydrogenedentota bacterium | reverse complement strand
TGTCCGCAATGAAGAATCCCCCCTGCCGCGGGTTTGTCAGCACGATTTCCGTGTCGTTGCCCTGTCCGCGAATCGTTAGGTGGAAGGCATTTTCAATTGTAATCGCCGCATGATGCGAAGGGCCGCTGCCGATGCGATACGTGCCCTGCTCCAATTCGATTATCACAGGTTCATTCGCGGCGATCACCGTATTAATCATGCGTCGAAAAGCAGGCCCCACATCACGCCCCGTATCCGGCGCCACATCAAAGTTACGCGCCGAAACAACGGCCTTGCGAACCTTTTCCCCCATGGGCTCCGATGCCCAGACGGATGAAACCGTGAGTATCAGTACACTTATGACAAGCATTTCACGAATCATTGGCAATCCCTTTGACAAAGCGGCCCGGCCCATTGTGGAAATAACTGTATGGGAAACGCGGCACTCCCCCGAAAAGAGGACATAATTAACCCGCATATTTCACAAGATTTCTGTTGCGCCTGCAAATCTTACACCATCTCAAGCACTTTGCTTGCCCGCCGACTTCGACGTGTCTTAACACGCTGTCAGCCGGCGGCCTGCGCAAAACACCTGCTCTGGCGCAATCTTCACAGGCTCACGACAAAACCTGATGAAATATCCGGGTTAAAAGGGCGGCCGCACACCATGCGACCGCCCGGTTACTCTTTACAGGTGCAAATGGCGCTATTTGCGGCTGACCATCAAATCAAGGTCTTCGAGCAATGATTGCAGGTCTTCTTCATGCTCCACTTCATCGTTGAGAATCTGTAATGCCAACTCGTAGGTGACCGGGTCAGCATCACGGGTTGTCTGCATCAACGCCTGATATACCTCAATGGCGCATTGCTCGCCTTTGATATTTTGCTCCAGCAAGACACGGATATAGGGGTCTTCGGGCGAATCGTAGCCGCAATTGGTGTGCTCATACCAGTCTTTGGGCGTCAACACGGGATCGCCGCCCAACTGGATGATCCGTTCGGCAACCATGTCCGCATGGCGCAGTTCGTCGGCGGCATGCTCCATCAATTCCGTAATGGCGTTGTCCTTCATCGGGCCTTTTACCAGTTTGGCGCCCAACCAATATTGATAATGGGCAAGCCACTCGTCTGCATAAGCACGGTTCAACAACCCGATAAGTTCGTCAACATCCATGCCAACAATTGCACGACCTTTTGTTCCCATGATTTTCCTCCTATCTGGTTTTGCTTCTCTTCTTCTGTGCGCAGTGTGTTCCTGCAGCACACTAGCCCGCATATTTCACAAGATTTCTGTTGCACCTGCGAATTTTACACCATATCAGGCACTTTGCTTGCCCGCCGACTTCGACGTGTATTAACACGCTGTCAGCCGGCGGTCTGCGCAAAGCACCTGCTCTGGCGCAATCTTCACAGGCTCACGACGAAACCTGATGAAATATCCAGGCTAGACAAAGTATAACATACTCATACTCGCAGTTGCAGAACCATGACATTTCAAACATCGAGACACCCGAAGTCGTCAATTGTTTATGGGCGCTTTTGCTGGTATACTCTTGTTGTCACGCCATATTGTAGGAGACGCGTGCCGTTATGGCACGCAGATGGAGAGGAGTGTCCTTTGACGCTGCCAACAGCACAAACACCTATCGCCGGCTGGGGTCGCTATAATCCCGTGGTCTGTTCATGTGTTCGACCTGAGCGCAGCAACGCACTGGCGGCCTTCCTGGAAACCAATGGAGAACCTCTTGTCGCGCGGGGATTGGGACGCAGTTATGGCGACGCTTCGGTCAACCAAGAGGGGCTCGTGGTTGATTTCACACGCATGAACCGCATCCGCGCTTTCGACCCCGAAACGGGCGTGCTTGAGTGCGAGGGCGGTGTCAGTCTGGCGGACATCTTGACAGTTTTTGTTCCCCGCGGCTTTTTTCTGCCCGTCACTCCCGGCACAAAATATGTAACCGTCGCCGGGGCGATTGCGAACGACGTTCACGGCAAGAACCACCACTGCGACGGTTCTTTCGCGCAGTTTGTTGACTCTATTGAACTGTGGACGCCTGCCCGCGGTGTGCTGACCTGTTCACCCACGGAAAATGCGGATATATTTTGGGCGACTGCAGGCGGTGTCGGTCTGACGGGGGTCATATTGACGGCGCGACTGCGTCTGCTTTCGATAGATTCGGCCTATGTACGGGTTGATTATCAGCGGTGCGCGAACCTTGACGCAACCCTTGACGCCATGGCGGCCTCAGACCAATATTATCGGTATTCGGTGGCATGGGTAGATTGCCTGGCCCAAAACGCTTCGCTCGGGCGCTCCGTTTTGATGCGCGGCAACCACACATTGGCGAACACTTTGCCGGAAAGCAAAGCAAGTACGCCGTATCGGCTGCCGCGGCGCCCCGGCTTAACAATTCCTGTGGATTTCCCGGGGTGTGTGCTCAACCACTATAGCGTCAAGGCGTTTAACACATTGTTTTATGCCAAGAACCGGGACGCCCGTGATGTCGTCGTGGATTATGACAAGTATTTTTACCCTTTGGACGGCATACACCAATGGAACCGCATGTATGGGCGCAAGGGATTTATTCAATACCAGGCCACCTTTCCGCTGGAAAGCCGGGAGGGGTTGGTAAAACTGCTGGAACGTCTGGCCGGTTCAGGGCGGGCGTCATTCCTTGCGGTGTTGAAATGTTTCGGCGCCGCCAGTCCCGGACTGCTCTCGCATCCCATGCCCGGCTACACGCTGACCCTTGACATCCCGAATGGTTTGGGGCTCACGGCGTTTGTTGCCTCTCTGGACCGACTGTTGCTGGAGTATGGCGGTCGTTTGTATCTGGCCAAGGATGCGCTGGCACGGCCCGAAGCCATTGAGGCTATGTACCCCAACCTGAAAACATTCCGTGAGATTCGGGCGAAGCTGGATCCGAACAGGCTGCTTGCCTCCAACCTTTCGCGCCGTTTACGTCTGGACGGATGACAGGAGATACGCAATGACAACGTTTCAACCCAAATCCGTGGTCATACTCGGCGCACTGTCCGGGGTCGCCCGGTATATCGCAGACGGCTTTGCGCGGGAGGGCTTTGCCGTTGCGCTGGCCGGTCGCGACCTGGAGGAGATGGAACTGCTGGCTGCTGATTTGCGGGAACGGCATGAGGTAACATGTTGCTGTCTGAAGTTTGATGCACTGGACATTGACAGCCATGCGTCGTTTGTGCAGGAAACCACCGAAGCATTGGGCGCCCTTCCGGGCGGCGTGGTGGCATGTTTCGGTTACATGGCGGATCAGACCGAAGCCCAACGTGACTTCGCACTGATACGAAAAACACTGGACACCAACTTGACCGGCGCAATATCCATACTGGAACGCTTCGCCGCCGCCTTTGAAGAACGACAAAGCGGTTTCATGGCTGCATTGTCCTCGGTGGCGGGCGACCGTGGCCGAAAAGCGAACTACTTTTACGGCGCGGCGAAAGCCGGGCTCAGCGCCTATCTTCAAGGGTTGCGGAACCGGCTTCACGCCTCCGGCGTAAAAGTAACAACCATCAAACCGGGATTCATGGACACCCCCATGACCTATGGCATGGATCTGCCCGGCGCGTTGGTGGCCGCACCACAATCAGCGGCACAAGCCATGACACGGGCCATACTCAAGGGCAAGAACGTGGTCTATGTACCGTTTTTCTGGCGTTATATCATGTGGATAATTAGAAGCATCCCTGAATGGCAATTCAAAAAGATGAGTATATAAAATGAGCCTGATATGGTCGCGTTTTCTTTTGCTGCTGCGACTGCTGCGTGTATACCAGTGGTCGAAGAATGCCTTGGTGCTGATGCCGCTGGTCTTCGCGCAGGAACTGGGCGACATTACCGCAGTACTGCGCAGTATCGGCGCCACGGCCGCATTCTGTCTGGCCGCAAGCGCCACCTACATCTTTAATGATTTGCGGGATCGCACACAGGACGGCACCCATCCAAAAAAGCGACAACGGCCCTTGCCCGCCGGTGAAATCAGCCCCGCTGCGGCCATAGTTATCTGCATGGTGTTGCTGGCAAGCGCCGCAGTTATCACTTATCCGATTGGCGCCCCTTTTGCCCTGGCGTTGGCTGTTTACCTATTGCTGACGGTGGGCTACACATTGGTGCTGAAACGCATCTTTATTGTGGATGTGATTGTGGTGGCCCTCGGATTTGTTACACGGGCCATTGCCGGAGCGGTGGCCATACATGTGGAGTTCTCACACTGGCTGATTGTTTGTACCCTGTTTCTGGCGCTGTTTCTGGCGCTGGGCAAACGACGCGGGGAAATTGCGCTGCTCGAACACGATGCCGCCAATCACCGCGACGTATTAGACCACTACACCATCGGGTTCATTGACCAGTTGTTGATTATTGTGGCAGGCGGCGCGCTCATCACATTCACCATTTATACATGCAGTCCGGAGGTGATGGCACGGCTTGGCACGGACAAACTCTATATGACACTACCCTTTGTGGTGTACGGATTGTCCCGTTACCTCTGGCTTATACAACGCAACGAAACAGGCGATCCCAGTCAAGTGCTGGTGAAAGACGTGCCTATCTGTATAACCGTCATTTTATGGGCACTCACCTGCGTAGCGCTGATTTACACATGACGCTGCCATGGCAAAGGGGCGTTATTCGGGTTAACCCGGATATTTCACCAGGTTTCGTCGTGAGCCTGTGAAGATTGCGCCAGAGCAGGTGCTTTGCGCAGGCCACCGGCTGACAGCGTGTTATTACACGTCGAAGTCGGCGGGCAAGCAAAGTGCCTGATATGGTGTAAGA
>SKQZ01000049.1 GCA_007118765.1 Candidatus Hydrogenedentota bacterium | reverse complement strand
TTGCGCTGGGACAGATTCCAAACCTGTTGCTGTGCTTGTTGGGCGGCATACTGATTTGGCAGGTGGACCGGGTATGACAACGTTTGACCGATATTTAACCCTGCGGTTTTTGTCCACCCTGTTCAAAGTCTTGGTGGCGCTCGTGCTTATCGTCAGTATCATTGATCTCATCGTTACACGCCAACAAGACATCGTTCGCTATCAAATTCCGCCGACGGTCGTGCTGGGCTATTACACCACATTCGTGCCGACAATCCTCTTTGAGTATCAGGCCGCCGCCATTTCTGTGCTCATCGCAGGACTGATGGTGTTGGGTGCGGCGGCGCAAAACAACGAAATCACCGCGCTGCTTGCCGGCGGCATAAGCCTCAGTCGAATTGCACGGCCCCTGGTGGTCACCACACTGTTGTTAACGGGCATCGTCTTTGCCGTGCAAGAGACTTATGGCGTGCGCGCCACGGAAACACATGCCCGTATTCTTAAAGAGTATTTTTCCAGAATTACGGACCACAGCCGATTCGGGGTCAGCTGGACAAACCTCGGAGACGACTGGACATGCCATGTGCTGCAGTTTAACATTCGCGCCAATAGCGGCCAGGATGTGTACTTGCATGCAATCCGCGACAACCGCATTGAAGAAATCCGCGCCAACAGAATTTTTTGGGACGAAAAAAGCGAGCAATGGCTGCTGGAAGATGGGCGATGGGCGGTGTTTGACAGGGACAAAAATTGGGAAGCGGTATCAAAACGCATCACCCAGACACCCGCGCCGTTTTATGAACGCCCCGATGAATTGTTCGCCCTCAGCAAACCGCCTCAAGCAAAAACAAGTCACGAACTGGCGAAGGATATTGAGCGTGCAGAACGGTTGGGCATGCCGATACAGGAACATCGTGTAAACTACCACCTCAAGTTCGCGCAACCCACCCTCTGTTTTGTGATCATTTGGCTGGCGTTCCCCTTTGCCATGCGACTTCGCCGCGGCGGGATCACGCTGGGATTTGGCGTCAGTATTTGTGTGGCCGTGGTCTACTTGATCTTGTTTGCCGTAAGTGCGGGGCTGGGATATATGGGAAAACTGCCGCCCCCAGTCGCCGCGTGGTTGGCAAATGTGATTTTCCTGACGGTGGGCATCGCATTGTTTTATCGCACCCCAACATAACCGTCACGGGAAGTACCGCAACAACGCAAGAATAAGAACAGGTTGAAAAGGACTTGCGAAAAACGTCATAATGGTAGGCACTTGGGAAGTTGGCGGGCGTGCCTTGCCTTTCCTATTTGAAAAGATGTATATTATAGATGATAATCTGTGGCATGTTTTGTAAAGAGTTTACTTGACACTTGTGGTAAATCATGATAGAATGCGTATTATGGAACGCTAAAATGCGTAGTGTAACTGAAACCGTCATATAAACGGAGGTGGGTCTAATGGCCGACGACAAATTGTTTGGTGACGATGCCCTCGACAACGGGGCCGACAAAGAAGAAGATGGCGATTCCGGACTGGGAAATCTTCCGCCGTTAAGTGATTTTGATTCGCAAGCAGAAGGCGACAGCGATGCAAACGACGCATTGCCGCCGTTGGGCGATTTTGAGTCACATGACGGAAATTTGGCCGGGGGAGGCGACGTGGATCCCGAAGACGGATTCTCGCCCAAAACGCCGGACATTGGCGAGGGCAATGCGGGTGCGCAGGAAGAAGATGTCGGCTTGCCCGCCTTTGATTCGGGGTCGTTTGATGCGGGCCCCGCCGACGAAGACGATCAAACGATGAGTGCCGGCGGCTTTCAGGATTTGGCGGCGGACAGTGACTTTTCGCCTGAAACCCCTGACATCGGACCGGGACCTGATACGTCGCTTGATACGCCAATTTTCGACAGTGCCTTCGGCGGTGAAGACTCCGGCATCAGCGATATTGATTCCGGGTTTGGCGGACAAGAACAAGAAGCGGCGACACAAGCCATGGAAGCGCCCATGTTTGATGACTTCGGCGGTGAAAGCGATTTTGCACCGCCCGAGGGCGCCGCAGCACCCACCCCCGCTCCCGACTTCACACCCGACACCGGCTTTGGCGACGATGACGGTTTGGTCGGCGCAGGCGTTGGCGCACCCGGCGCACCCGCAGCAGCGGGCGCGGCACAAGTGCCAAGCAGCCAGCAAGCAACGCAAAAAGGCGGCGTAAGTCCTTTGGTCGTGGTGGTGTTCGGTCTGATTGCTTTGATTATCGGTGTAGTCACCTCGCCGTTCCTCTCCGAATACGCGGGGTTCCTGCCCAATCCGTTGGATACGGACGTACAACGACTCGAAGGCCAGATTACACAACTCAACGAACGAATCCGCGGCTTGCAAGATATCCAGCCCACAGAAGAAGGGCATAGAGAAATCAGTGAAGAGCGTTTGGGCGAGCTGATTCAAGATATTCAGAATCGCCAAACCGAGTTGGAAAATGTCTCCGGGCAGCTCGCGTCAACACGCGGCACGCTTGAAGCGCAACAACGCGAGCTGGGCAATGTGGAACGGGAATTGCGCGAACGCAACGACGAAGTTATTGCGGCACGGGAATTCCTGGAAGAACTGCGTAACGAAACGGCTATTGTGCAGGCCCGCCAGCGCGGCCTGATTGCAGAAGTGGACCGCCTCACCAGCTACGTGGGCGAATTGGAAGAAGCCAACCTGCGCCGCGTGGCCACTAAGGAAGCACTGGAGCATAATGTGGACCGGCTGCTGGTGCAGGTAAAAGAAAGCATCCCGCTGGCGCCGACAAAATTCGCCTATGCGCAACGGTTGGCGTCGGTGCAGGAACTGCGCGACAAGGTTGAGCAGGCGGCATGGGTCACGCCGGAACTCCAGAATGAATTCACAACGTTGTACTTGCGTGAACTTGATCTGGCGCGGGCGGACGATTATTTCTTCGCTCGTATCACCGTGACCGACCGCTTTGGTCATCGGTCGGCCAAATGGGCCGAGTGCCTGATGCGCGGCAATCGCGCCGTTTATTATCGTACGTTGGATGGCTCCAACATCGGCATCTTTGAAAACGTGGGTACGCCGGACGTTCCGACATGGGGCTTCCAGGAGAATTTGTCAGGCGACCTGAAAGCCGCCGTTGAAGCGCACATCTTCAGTGCACGCGTTCCGGATTTTGAAAGTCAAGCGCAGCTGCTGGCCGAACGCGAATTGGCCGGACGCGAAGGCACCGCTTGGCAACGCACCTATAGTTCTCTGTAGTGCCCATGTGCCCCTTGTGCGTCACAACGGCAACAGCGCGCAGGACCGGGGTGGAATTTTGATACATTCGGCCCGCGTCGTTTTGCAGACGCGGGCTTTTTGATAAAGGCAGGCGACGGCCGTGCAACGTTGATTTGCATGTACGGACTGCTTTATAACAACACTGTGCGGCATACAATGTGCAAACGGCATTGGATGCGGGTTTGGCACAGGACGGGTGTTGAGCGTGCATACAAGTATGCACGGACATGCCCGTAGCGTCAAAGAGACAACTGGCAATACCGCCATGGCGGCTACCGGCGTAACAGTCGAAGGGAGATATGGTTATGATGCCGAAATTATGGGCGTCTCACACCGGGCACTTTTGGATGATTGCAATGGTTGCATCAGGCTTGTTGCTGTGTGGTTTGGCACACGCCCAAACAGGCCCGTTGGGCAACTTCGACGATACGATGCTCAAGGATACGTCGGAAGACGCCGGGTCTGCAATGGCCTTGCTGCGGTTGCGCAATTTCCGGGCGACCGCCACTTTTGCAGACGATGACAGTGATATAGACACGCCGCTCGTGGCGCTTACATGGACGAATCCGCCGGACAGCATTATCAATGTTGAAATCGGAGGACAGCCCGCCTATCAATTGACGCTCTATCGCAGCACCAACGGCTACCCGACGGGACCGCTTGACGGCAACCGCATCCCCCTGCCGCCGGATAGCGATGCCTACTTGGACCGGGATGTGCTCGAAGGCGTTACGTACTATTACACGCTCATCGGTGATATCCCCGACATTGACAGTTTGCCCCAATCGGTGCTTGACCAGTATCCGGAACGACTCATCGGTGAGTTTCCGCAGGTGCGCCATGCCTATGTGACCGCAGGGGAAAAGGTGCCCAATATCCTCACCGAATCGTTTGGGTTCGACCCGATCCTTGGTGAACAGGCGCCTTTTGATCTGGCCTATTCACAAATCACCATTCGACCCGTAGGGCCGCCGCTCGCCCCGTTGGGCGAAGAGCCAAAGGGCGTTAATTACAACGCATACGAGGCAACGGTAGCACGCGACGTTACCAGGTTGCCGGTGGAATCCAGGGATGCGCTTGGCGGCTCCATATCACTAACCCCCATGGGGGCGGATCGATTGCTTGCATTGCCACTGGGCAACATGCGTTTCCCCTTCTTTGGCAAGCAATACGACACCATTTATCTTTCCTCGAACGGGTATATCGTTTTCGAAGACCTTTTGGAAGAATGGGATGACGATATGGTCTCGCTCATAGACCTGCTGGGGCTTGAGGAAGAGGATTTCGATTTACTGGAAGTCTTGAATTCGCCGAACCTGGCGGGACACTTTCTGGCGCCCCGCATTTCCTTTCTGTTTTCTTTTCTGAGCTTTGAAATAGGCGGCGACGCATGGGCGCGCATGTTGCCGGACCGCGTGGTGATCACCTATAAAAAGGTGCCGGAAATATTTTACGATCCTTTTGTGTCGCCCGGATACAATACGGTGCAGGTGGAATTGTTTTTCAGCGGCAAAATACGGATAACCTATCTGGACGCCTCCATAAATCTGGGCGTTGTGGGCATCTCCGACGGACGCGGCGCTCCGGTGGATCCCACCCAGGTGTTCGACGACGTCGAACCGGCCTATTCCCTCACCGATTTCCAATTTCTGCCGGAATTCCCTTCCCAACTCAGCATAAATCCGGTCGCGCCGCCACAAGTGAAGGTGGACGACATCGCGGAATTTGACGTGACTGCCCTTGTACCGGAAGGCCTCGGCATTCCCGTGTTCACGGGTGAGTGGACCAATGATGGCCCGCCGCCGCTTGGGGACATTGGCGGCGCGGGGCGCTTTTATTGGCAAACTACGTATGAAGACCGTGGTGTGCATACGGTGCGTGTGGAAACGCAACTGAGCGGCATGCGCGCCTATCAGGATGTGCGCGTAATCGTGCGGGAAATGCTGACAAAGCCCACGGCTGTGGAGTTGCTCTTGTCCACCAATACGCCGGATGAAGACCCCTCGGCTGACCGACCCATTTCATCGGAACGTCCGCTGATTGCATCCTATACCTATTATCATCCGCACCTCAAGGAATCCCCTTGGTTGTACGAAGAATTTTTCTCGCTGATTTATTGGTTCCGAAATGATCAGGTGGTGTCTTCCCTCACGAATACGCGGGTGGTGCCGGCGCACGTTCCGCAACCTGGCGACACATGGCGTTTTCAGGTGGTGCCCATTACGGTGTTGCTTGACTTCGGCCTGCCTGCAAATTCGCCGGTGGTCTCGGTGGTTGACATACCCGAGATTGAAAGTATTATCCCTGCCAAGGGACTTACCGTGGGCGGAGAGACGGTGATAATTCGTGGCCGACATCTGGGCAATTTCCTTTCAGTGACATTTAATGATGTTGCAGCGGACCGTGTGGCCCTTGTTTCCAGAGACGAACTTTCCGTGGTCACCCCGCTCCATCCTGCCGGACCCGCGACCGTGTCTGTCAAAACGATTGGCGGCATCGGGCGCAAGGTTAATGCCTTTACCTTCGTGGGTGACAAAGATGACGAACTAGTCACCGATGATGACGAAGAAGCAAAAGAGCGGAGCATCTTGGGTTGCGGCGGCAGCCATCCCGCGTCGCATCGTGGGGACGGATTGCTGCTTGCAGGGCTCGTTGCGCTGCTATTGGCGAAAACTGCACGGCGCCAACAACTGTCTGCGTAGATACCACCGTGCGCCGCGATAAAACGCGAGCACGGACAGCTGTTTCCACGCAGGTTGCAACAGCGCAACATAATGATGTACTGTGCTGCTGTAACACCGCCCATGTGAACGATACTTTTTGAACGCAAACATATAGAACACGCCCCAGCTTTATTTACGGAAGGAAACAGGAAGTTACGTTATGCAAGAACACATTTCGCTTCAAGGAATAGATGTATTCATCATCTTCACCTATCTGATTGGCGTATTCATTCTCGGCATCTTTTTTGCCCGGTACGTCAAGAATGCCGGTGACTTCTTTATTGCCGGCAAGGCGCTGCCCTTCTGGGCCATTGGCATGTCCATCGTGGTGAGCGACATCGGCGCCATGGACTTTGTGGCGGTGGGCGGTTCCGCCTATACCCACGGCATTTCGGTGGCCAATTTCGACTGGATAGGCTCCATGCCCGCCATGGTGTTCGCCGCCTTTGTGTTTGTGCCCTATTTCTGGCGGGCAGGCGTATTCACCATCCCCGAATTCCTCGGACGCCGGTACAACACGGCGGTACAGGTAATTCACGGGTGCATCTGGGCCATCTTCCTGTTTACCATGTTGTCGCTGATGCTGTATATGGCGGCGGACAACATCATGCACACCATCCTCGGCTGGGAGGTGAACCGCACCATCTGGTTAATGGTTTTCATCACCGGCATCTACACCTTTCTGGGTGGCCTGTCCGCCATCGTTATGGTGGACACGGTACAGCTTATCATGATGTTTGTCGGCGGCATCGCCCTGCTGTGGCTCAGCATGTGGCAGGTCGGCGGCTGGGGCGCACTCCAGGAACAGGTGCTTGCCATGGGCCCGGAATACAACGAGCATTTCACCATCCTGCTGCCCCATAACACCACCGGCCCTTATCCATGGACCGGCGTCGTATTCGGCTTGGGCATCGTCTTGTCCATTGCCTACATGAGCGGCAATCAGGCGGTGGTACAGCGCACGTTGGGCGCCCGCAGCGAATGGGATGCCAAGGCGGGCATGTTGTTCGGCGGTTTCCTCAAGGCCTTTATCCCGTTGATGGTGGCGTTGCCCGGCTTGGCCGCGCTGGTTGTCATCCCTCAGATGACGGGCATAACCGAACTCATTGACGGCGACCGCGCCGTGCCGGCCATGATTGGCCTGCTGCTGCCGCCGGGGTTGCGCGGACTGATGTTTGTGGCGCTCTTTGCCGCGCTTATGTCCAGCGTTGACTCCAACCTCAACTCCACCACCACCATTTGGGTGACGGACATTTGGGGACGCGCGTGGTATTGGATTAAAGGTCGCAACATGGACGAGCGTGAAGCGTTGATCGTCGGACGTATCTTCACCATCGTGCTCATCGTCAGCGCCGCACTCATGGCGCGGTATATCGGCCGCCAGGAAAGCATCTATGTTTTCATTCAAACGGCGCTTTCCCTGTTCCAGGGGCCAACGCTCGCAATTCTGCTGCTCGGCATCATGTGGCGGCGCACCACCCAATGGGGCGGCCTCGTGGGACTGGTGGTGGGCGTGGCGTTCTGTTTTATGCTGAACGCGTCCACACAACTTTTCCCGTCGGACAACCCCTTCCTGTTCGTGGCATGGTGGTCGTTCATTTTCACGCTTATCCTCACGGTTATCGTCAGCTTGCTGACGCCGCCGGAACCGGAAGAGAAAATTCGCAGCCTTGTTTGGGCGCAGGTAATACAGGATGAGACGATCCAAGATACGTTGAATGAAAGGGTCTCCGAATGAATGCACTAACATACTTCATGACAGTCTCCCTGAGCGCCGCTGAAGAAACGGCAGCATCGGCGCCCGGCTTGTATGAACGTTTCGGCGCACTGGTCGACAGGATATTCATGCCCGTGTTTGAGCCTACAAACGTGCTGTTTGCATGGCTGGATCCGTGGGCACAATGGATTACCGCAGTCTACTTCCTAGCCACTTGGATATGGGTTGCGTTCATCCTGAAAAAGGAATACGTCAATCTGTCGTGTCCCTACAAAACGCGGCTGGTTGACCTGCGGTTCTGGACCCTTGTCGCCATGGCGCCCACACTTTTTGTTTACCTGTACTTCACCTAATAACACGCGAAGAGAGGCTTTCTCATGAGTAAAGATATGCACACCATCCGGAAAACGGAGGACAACGAAGCACGCCTTGCCAAACGCGATGCGGAAACGCAAATGGCATTGGGTACATTTATCACCGTTTTGGCGGTCCCCGTGATTATCGGCACCCTGTGGGCGGACGATATGCATCAGCGCGTGGTAAATGTCAGTGCCGGCATTGTCTTGTTGAGCATTGGCGTGGGACTTCTTTCTTATGGCTGGTTCAAACGCAGTCGGCTCATGCGCATGGACTCGCCTGATTCATGAGGTATGTGCCGGCGCGTGTGGATGCCGATGCCGCGCGCCTGTTTTTCCGCCGACGCCGATGGGGCAACTTGTTCGGTCTGCTGACCCGTGATGGACCTGCACATGACAAGACGCCCGGCACGAGCGCTCCCCTTCCCTGTATTGAGCGCGTGTGGATACCCCATTACCTTGTGGACTTTCGCGTGGAATCGCGAAAGGGGCCGGGGGAAATCAGTATCTCGCTGGATGCGTGTTCGGGCAGCTTTGCCATTTTCCAGATGCACACGGACTTGGAAGAGGGCGAACTGGTGGAAGACTGCCTGACACCGCTGATACCCGAAGACGTTGCCATAAAACAAGGGCGGCGGCAATTGCTGCAAGCCATCATGCGGCGGCGCGGTCAGTATGGCAAACCCATCATCAAAGAAACGCTGGGGCTAAGCACGTTTTATTACCCCTTCTGGGTCTATTATTTTCAACGGCGCGGCAAGTACATTGATGTACATCTGCAGGATGCCTGCTCCGCCGAACGCGGCGGCAATCGAACACGCCAAGGGGTCTTGAACGCGTTTGTGGCGCAACACAACACCAAGGACACTTCATGAATTGTCCGCGCCCCGGTCCTCTTCGCCGGGTGGCGCGATATTGTAGTCGCGCATTTTCCGCCACAACGTGGAACGCGATATCCCCAATTGTTTCGCAGCGCGACTCTGATTGCCGTCAAGCATTTCGAGCGCATACCGGATATGACGCGCCTCCATTTCGTCGAGCGGCAGCACAGTGGCATCCTCTTGATAGGTGAGCGCAGGACGCGCCACCAACCCATGCCGCACGTAGTCGGGCAGATCGTGGGCCATCACCTCGTCGCCCTCGGCCATGATCACGCTGTGGGCAATAATGCTTTCCAACTCGCGCACGTTGCCGGGAAAGGGGTATTGCCGCAGGTACTGCGCCGCCTCGTTGCTCACGCCGCGCACCTGTTTGTTAAAGCGCGCATTGTGCAGCGCAATGAAATGATTGACCAATGCGGGCAGCGCGTCCATACGTTCGCGCAGGGGTGGAATCCGAATCTGCACCACGTTGAGCCGGTAATACAAATCCTCGCGAAATGTCATCTGATTAACGGCTTCCAGCAAATCGCGGTTGGTGGCGGCAATAATGCGCACGTCCACACGGATAGTGCTGGTGGCGCCCACCCGCCGCACCTCCCCGTCTTGCAGCACGCGCAACAGTTTGGCTTGGGTGATGGCCGACATGTCCCCTATCTCGTCCAGGAATATGGCCCCGCCGTCGGCGGCCTCAAACAAGCCGCGCTTGTCTTCGGTGGCCCCGGTAAAGGCGCCGCGAACATGCCCGAACAGCTCGCTTTCAAGCAGGGACTCGGGCAGAGCCGCACAATTCACGGCAACAAAGGGCTTTTCACTGCGCGGACTCAGCCGATGCAGGGTTTGCGCCACCACCTCCTTGCCCGTGCCGCTCTCACCCAATAACAAGACGGTGCTGTCCGTGGGCGCTACCTTGCGAATCAACTCAATGACACGGCGCATCGCCTCCGTTCGCCCGGCCAGCTCCTCAAATACCGTCTGCTCGTATGTATCCAAGTCCGCAGCCACCGAGCGGCTTTCAAGCGCCTTGTTCACCGCAAGCGCCACGTCGGAGGGCGGGCTGCTCTTGGGCAAATAGAAAAACGCGCCCATGCGTATGCCGTCAAGCGCCGCATCAATTTGCTCCATCTCAAACAACAGTATCATGCGTGTCGCCGGGTTGCGTTGGCGCACAAAGGACACCAAATCAATGTCGCCCTCATTGTCCAAGTCAAGATCCAATACAAGCGCATCAAAACGGCTGCGGCTCACAAGGCGCAAAAGACCCGCCATATCGTGGCAACGTTCGATATCCAGATTCGGATATTCCATAAATCGTGCCAATGTGAGGCCATATTCCACATCTTGGCAGGCAATTAACAAGTGCATCGGCTTCGGCAAACGTTTGTTTCTCATTGAAACGATCCCTTTTGTTGGTCACTCTATTGTAGCATAATAGAGCGAAACATACAACAATCTCACCGGATTTGCACGCAGGGCGGCCCCATCCCCGGCTTATTGGTTGCTGTTCTAACGGCAAAGATGCGGTTTACCCAAGAAAACGTAAAGGCGCGATTTATACAAAAGGCGCGTCGTTCCCGCACATCGATCCCTTTTTTCCACAGCCTGTCCACAGGCAAAATTGGGTTGTGCAGGTGGTTGGCAATACTTTGCACGCCCCGGTTGTTCATTATGAATGACTTATGAAACCGCGCTTTATTTTACGTGGTCGTAAGACCGTATTGTGGCGCCTTGACGCCGGAAACCGGCTATGACCCCTGACAACAACCATGATAGGAGATATTTGTGATGCGCAATCTTGTAATGGCAATGATATTGGTTTTGGTGATAAGCGCGTTCCTGGCGCCGAGCGCAGCAGCAACGTTCCGTGTGGGAACGGCACAGCGCAACATCACGCCACAGGACCCCATCCCCATGTGGGGATATGGAGCACGTCATGCATTGCCGGGCACCGCCACACGCGATCCCTTGTTCGCCAAGGCGCTGGTGATAGACGTGGGCGATTCAAAGGCGGCGCTGATCGGCTTGGACTTGGGACGGGGCCCCACCTTTGCGATGATGGAAATCATTGAACGTGAAGCAAAAGAACGCGCAGGCGTGGATTATGTTTTCGCCGTGGGCTCGCACACCCATCACGGCCCGGCAATCGAATTGCTGGACAAGCCCGGCATGGGGCAGGGACGTTATGACGAGGCCGTTGCTTACGCGGAACAGCTGCCCCACACCCTTGTTGACGCCATTGTGGAAGCGGCGGAAAATGTGGTGGACGCACGCATGGGCATTGCCATTGAGGAAACCGACTTTAACCGCAACCGTCATGCACGCCGCGACCCCCGGCCACGCGACCCGGAATTGGCGGTGGTACGGTTTGACACCCTGGATGGCGATCTCATCTCCATTATGGTCAATTTCGCCGCCCATCCCACCATTGAAAGCGTCTTCGAGTTTCACTGGACCTCCGAATGGCCCGGCCATTTGCAACGGTATGTGGAACGCGAACTGGGCGGCCAGTGCTTTTTTATGCAGGGCGCCTTGGGTGACATGTCGCCCAACACACGCGACGGCCGCCGCGGCATTGACGGGTTCGGCCGGGCCATGGGCGAAAAGGTGGTGGAAATGGCACAGGCCATCGAAACGACCGTGCCTGAAACACCGTCGCTGCGCGGCGTCACCGACCGTTTTACCGGCGAGTCCCGGCTGGATTTGTCGGACAGGATGATTATGGGCGCCCTGAAGCAGGCCTTCTTCCCGGAACTGCTCGCCCTTACGGTTGAGATGCCGGACAATCAGGTAACGGTACGCATGGACACGCTCATTATTAACAACCATCTTGCCATAGTAGGCGGTTCTGCCGAACTCTTCTCCGACCTTTCCAACCGCATCAAGGCGCAATCCCCTGCGCCCCATACGCTCGTATTCGGATGCAGCAACGGCCATTCCATGTACGTGCCCACCTTGGAAGGCATTGACCAAGGCGGATACGGCGCAGACCCCTTGGTGGCCTGGGTGCCGGAAGGCACAGGCGAAAAGATGGTGGCAACAGCCGTCGAAAACATCACGGAACTGTTGGAATAACGCTTTTGACACTACTGTCAACGGCATATTGGAATCATCACAGCCATGTCCGCGCCATGGCAACCGCTGTATGATTGCGCACCCCACACAAACCATACGAAATCATTGGGACACGTGGACAACCGGGCAATATGGCCGAGACGGTGTAGGACATGCAGAATAAAGGGACTTGGTGGAACAGGCGGATTCGATTTCAGCCTGCAAAATGAAAGGGACTTGTAATGTACATGTACTGGACGCTACTGGTATTGTTGGGTCTTATTGTGGTTGGTCTGCCCGCTTATGCGGACGATGACCGCCCTACCATCGCACTGGAAGGCCCCACGGACGGCGGTCTCGGCGGCATGCGCATGGAGCTTGAAGGGATTTCCGTCACGCCCCATATGCGAGCGGAAGGGCTCACCTATGCGCCGCCCACCGAAGGCCCGCTCGGTGCGCGCATCCAGTTCTTTGTGCGCAACGCATCGGACACGGACGTCACCCTCAACGAAGTGCTGTTCAATCGCGAGTATCCCCTGTGGCCCATGCTTGAAGGTGACTGGGCATGGCATGACACCCCCAACGGCTGGCCGAACAGGGCACGGAACATGCCCGCCGACGCCTTGTCCGTTTGGACTATCAACGTGGTGCGTCCCACGTGGGACGACGATGGCCGTATCGGGGTAGCGGTAAAGGATTGGAGTACGGACGCATTTTCGGTGATGCGCACAGAGGCGCAGCCGCCGGAACAATGGATATCGAGCGTTACCTTCACCGCACAGGAAGGCGTAAAACCCGACCGCATGATTGTGCATGTAACCAACACATCCGACGCCCCCATGCAGATGACCGGCGTACGCCTGTGGTTGCCGGAGAGCCGCGCCACCTATCGCCATCTTTTCGCACAACCCTTCATGGACACCATTGAGACATGGCCGTCAACAGGCGTGATACCGCCCGGACAGCAGGGCATTCTCATCGCCACAACCGACGAGCCGCTGCCGCTTACCTATACCGCCGTGGAGTTGCGCCATGAAACCAACGGCGAGGAGGGAGCGTTGTGGGGCCATGTGCGCATCAAGCGCGACATCTTCGACATCGCGGGCGGCTGGATTAACAGCACCGCCCGCGACGGACGCAGCGTGCTGCTGCACGAGCCCTTTTTGAAAGCCATGAAACGCCTGTATGTGAATTCCGCGCACATCGGCATGGTGGAAGGCTACAACGACGACATTGGTTCGGGCGGTTTATACGATCAATACCCCATAAAACAATTCTCACGGTTAGCGCCCATTGACAACTACGATTCGGAGGAAATGCTGCCGCACATACACGCCGTAGAATTTCTGGGCGAGCCGCAATTGCCTTTCTCTGACCAAGGCCGACTGCCGCAGCAGGTGTTCGAAGCCTTTCTGCCCTACGCCCCCACACGGCTGCCCACCACCATCACCCTCAGTGATGAACGCTCGTTCCGGCACTATGCCGGACTGTCCGACTACCCCCATTATGACGCCTACCGCGTTATCGCCCCGGCGGCAGACGTATGGCGCCGCTACGACCGCTGGCCCGACGGAAAGCGGATCGGCTGGGGCGCTCCGCTGGAAGGCATTGGCGAACTCTCGCGGGTGCTGCGCGACATGAGCCGTCCCCGTCCCTGCGCGATATGGTCGCAAGGCCCTTGGAGCGGCTGGTATGAAATTGACGGCAGAACACGCCTGTCGCCCACAGCCGAAGAACTGCGTTCGCAGGCCTATCATGCCTTGGCAACGCGTATCATATCCCTTTATTGGTTTAATCTGAGCCTGCGCTCCATCACGCAGTATCGCGACACGCTTGAAGAAATGACGCGCATCGGGCGCGAGATTTACATGCTCGAAGACTACTACATGGACGGTGACGCGTACCGCTTCACAAGCACCACCAACAATGACGGTGCGCCGGATTGGGAACTGTCGTCCATCCTCGCGCCCCAAGGCCTGCTGATGTTCGCCCTGGACCTCGACTACGCGCCCGACCACGAAGCCAAGGTGTTCCGCTTCAATCCGCCCCGTCCGGCGCGTTTCACTTTCGAGTTGCCGCCGCATTTGCCCAACCCGGGCGATGTGTTCCGCGTGGATGCCGATGGTGTATATGACGTTGACTGGACAGTAGAAGATAACACCGTGGTGATTGAAGATGAGGCCACCCTGGCAGCAATATATGTGGCCGCGACGGACGAAGACCAACGTACCACCATCGCTGAAAAACGCAACGAACTGATTGCGCAAGAGGAAGCCATCGGCTTTGATCCGGCCAATAACGACGCTGATTTTGAAAAGTTGCTGGCCCTGCTGCCCGAATAGAATCGCCGCAACCGAAACATATCTGTCATGGGAAACAGGGCGTGCTTGATAGCGCCCTGTTTTTTTCTGTTGGCCGGCTGTTGTTCACAGAAGACGGAAAATGGTATATTTACTGCGTTTTGCATACAACCGTCCTGCTGGCGGCCGTTGCGTTGCCACCCCCTGAAGCGGATGGAACGGTAGGCGGTGAGGTAAACATTTGTCCCTTGCGGGACGTTTGAAAACAGCAGGAGAATGTCGTGGCGCGGCTTTGCTGTGAGTCAAGCCGTGTGGGAGAAGGGATACAATAGAGCAAATGATCGCTGGATACGTGAGTTGGCATCATTGTGGCATACATGACATGGCGCAGCGGCAGCAATACCGCCGCCGCACTGTAACATGCCGGCGTGGTTTTCCATTAGCCGCTGTGGCACACAGCATCCACAGAAACGCGGCAGTCTGTGCGAGTGTTCCACCGGGCAGGATGCCGTCGGTGACGCAACCCCCGTCGGAGGTGCGTTATGGCTGAATACACGAGCACATCCAATAACCGGGGCCTCTTTTCAAACTTCCTTTACGAGGCGCAAATCTTCGCACGCAATCTTCTCGGTCGTTTTACGGGACATGTTGACCTGCGCGATAAGCTGGTTTTGCTGGACAATGACGAACTGCTGCTCGTATGGGAAACCAAACTTAGAAACCAACGGCTCAAGAAGGAAGAGGAAGCGTGGAAACGGTTTGAAAAACAATTTGGCAAGGGGTCGCCGGCCGTTACAGAGGCGTTCTTGAAGTGGCAGGAGCAACTATACGCCTATATTGAACAGGAAAAAGACCGGTTCCTGAAAGTACGTCAGGGGTCATCTTCTGCGTTGGAAAAACTGCTGCAGGCGGGTGCAAAAAACATCATCGTTACCAAGGGCGCAAAACCCTATACTCAAAAATGTTTTAATCTGGTGGGATTGGGAACCGCCATAACCTCCATCTACTCCCCCGCCCCCGGCAGCCGTGAAAAGCGTTTTGTGGACGCCGTGCTCGAAAACGGCAAGACCACCACCGTCAAATATCTGCGCGACACTGTTATCGTCGGCCACGATCTCGAAAAAGACATGGCATGGGATTTGGTGCCGGCGAAAGGGCGGCCGAACGACGGCAATGCGCCCGTGTTCATCTTTTTCTCCGCCTTGAAATTCGGGAACGAGGTGGTGGACCCGTTGGATGCGTTGGTTGAAATTATTGCCTTGTTGTCACGGCGGGGCAAGAACGATTTTCTGCGCGGGTTCAAATCCATTACCAAACCAAAACAGGCAATGACCAAAAACTACACCTTTAAGATTGCCCTCTACCATAACCCCAAGAGGAGCGACAAAGCGCGCATCCCCGTTATCCACGAAATCAAGCCCCGCCGGTAATCGGGTCGCAACACACATCGCTGCCTCCCCCTGCGCATAACAACATCGGCGGCGGCAACGACAACCCAACCATCACAGGCTCACGGCGCAGCCTGCCGACACGAACGCGCTAACCCGCATATTTCACAAGATTTCTGTTGCGCCTGCGAATCTTACACCATATCAGGCACTTTGCTTGCCCGCCGACTTCGACGTGTACTAACACGCTGTCAGCCGGCGGCCTGCGCA
>SKQZ01000009.1 GCA_007118765.1 Candidatus Hydrogenedentota bacterium | reverse complement strand
TGGTCTTGGGGTGCGTCATCCGCACCGAACACAAAATTGATGCACACATCACGCTGGATATTCGACACATCGCCGATCAGGCGGAGGACGTGTTGGATTTTATTGAAGGCAAGAAAGACGAACTGCCGGGGCTTGAAGGAGCGCCGGAACCCGTTTCGCACATATACCGTTTCTTCAATGCGCTGAGTCCCATGCAGACGGCTCATGCAAGTTCTTTGGAGGTCACCACATCGCCGCGTGTACGCGAGATTGCCGTGAGCATGCGCGAAAGGAATCCCAAGGTTGAAGCATTCAAGCGCCGGAGATGTATTGGCGAAAACAATCGCGGCTATGTCGAATTGCGGGATTGTGACACCATTCAGACGGCAGACGAACGAAACGAAGCACAAGAGCTGATTGCCGATGAGAACAGGGATCGTCAGGCCCTCTATTCCGAGATTGCACGCCTGAACCGCGACACTCCCGGCGTTACCGTTGCCAAGGTAGAGTCCATATATGCCATGGAACGGCTTCGTCGCGCCCGTTCCGGCGATGTGTTTCAGCTGCCTCCTGCCGGCGAACAATTTGACGCGGTCAAGGGGTCTCCATTGGGGCGCAGCTTGGGAGACGACTGCAAACCCAACGCGTGGGTTGTTATCCCCTGACCGAAGCATGGCGCAAAGCATCGTGGCTACAGACGCGGAATATTTCGGCGCACGGCGACAGCCGCGGCTTCCAAGCGTCATGTGGGTGTTGTCATACCCGGCATATTTCAACCGCCTGCCTCAGGGAAGCCAAGGCATCGCGGCGACGCGGCACAAACTCGTGGGCAAAATATCCTTCAAACCCGGTGTCCGCAACGGCCTCGCTGATGCGTCGGTAGTTTAATTCCTGTGTCTCGTCAATTTCGTTGCGGCCCGGAACGCCTCCGGTGTGAAAGTGGCCGATATAGTCTATGTTCTCGCGTATGGTGGCGATAATGTCGCCTTCCATAATTTGCATATGATAAATGTCATAGAGCAATTTGAAGCGTGGGGTGTCTAGCTGTTTGGCCAGCGCCACACCCCAGGACGTATGATCACACTGATACTCACGATGATCACGTTTGCTGTTTAATAACTCCATGTGCAACGTGATATCCAGCGATTCCGCCAGAGGCAAGATTTTTTCCAGTCCCCGCGCACAATTCGCGATGCCCTCTTCATCTGAGAGGCCGCGCCGATTACCCGAAAACACAATCATGTTGTGAAACCCCGCCTCGGCGATTTTTGGCATCAACGCTTGCGACCCTTCAATCAACTGTTTGTGATTATCGGGCGTATTCCAGCCGTCCGACAGGCCGCCGGGGCCGTTGGCCATGGTGCAGGTAAGCCCATGCTTGCGTATCACGGGCCAATCATTTTCCGAAAGCAAGTCAAGACCGACAAGGCCCATGGCCGCCGCTTCGCGTGCCAAGTCGTCCAAGTCCATGCGGTTGAAACACCATCGGCATACCGACTGTTTCAGCCGTCCCGTATCGGGATGTTCCGTCGGTTTTGCTTCCGTGTTCGCCGTCGCCATGACCGACCCGGAAGCCGTGGCAAGGGTCGCCAGCGCGGCGCGGCGCGTTATTGCAGTGGGTTTGTTCATGGTTTTCAACCATACTCCTTTCCCGGGGGTTCTGCCGTGGTATCCGCATTCAGGGCATCGCGCAAACGGTCGCCGTGTGCATCCAGCAACGCTGATGCCGTTTCCGCGTCCACCCGGCGCGCTGCCATCAGAATGGCACGGGCAATATGATAATCGGCGGCGCGTAACAATGTTGCCGCCTGATCTTCAGATATTCCGGCAACCTCTGCAACAATACGCGCTGCCCGATCCCGCAGTTTATTGTTGACCGGCGTCATGCCAATCATGCGTCCTTTGTACACAAAGCCTGCCTGTGCCATTGCGCCCGTGCTGATCATGTTCAAAATCACCTTGGCCGCCGTTCCTGCTTTCAGGCGGGTTGAACCGGGCAACGGCTCGGGCCCGGTGTCGGGCGTAATGCGTATGTCTGCCGGTGTCGAAGCGGCGGGGTTGCTCGTAACCAATGCGGTGGTTGCGCCGGCCGTATGTGCCGCCTCCAGTGCGCCCGCGACAAAGGGCGTTCCGCCGGATGCGGCAATTCCCACCACAAAATCGTTGGGGCATACATGTAACGCGCGAATGGCATCAGCGCCTTGATTGGAGTCGTCTTCCGCGCCTTCCACACTGTCACGCAACGCCCGGTCGCCTCCTGCCAACACCGCCACGACCCGTTCCGGCGCAACGCCGAAGGTGGGCGGGCATTCTGCTGCGTCAAGTGCGCCCAGTCGCCCGCTGGTGCCCGCCCCCGCATAAATAATCCGGCCCCCGGCGCTCAAACAGTCGCCCGCCCGTTTCACGGCCAACGCGATGGTATCCAACACTTCGCCCACCGCCCCGACAGCGTCGCGGTCCGCCTGATGCATTGCCGCCACAAGACGCTCCGGCGGCAACTCATCCAGGAACAACTGCACATTGGCCTGCTCTGTGGGGGGCATGGCAGTAGTCTGTTGTGTTTGGTCGTCGCGCCACAGGCTTGTCCATGTTGGCGCACGTTCAAGTTCGGCCAGCGCGTACACCGCGCGATGGCCTTGCAAGGTGCAGGGCAGGTGCTGCGTTTCAGTGTAGCAATGCATGGCCGCACGAAAGGCGTCACGAAACAATGCGCATTTTTCCAACAGGCCGCCATATTCAAAAACACGCGCCGTTGCATCAAGTTTAAGTCGTTCTTGTGCAGCCAGCGCAAGCGCCGCGAGACGGCGCGCCTCTTCTTCAACGCAGGAACGTGCAACAATATCACCTGCTTCCGCGAGCGTTGCCACCGTCGGCGTCAATGCGGCGATATCCCGTTTACTGGCGGTGGCCGACCACGGCACAAAGTCTTCGACTGTAGTCAGACCCGCAGCCTCAGGCAGACGCGTAACCAGCGCCGTTTCGCCCGCGACACAATCCACGGCACGCACAGCGGCCCGCAATGCCGCCACGCCGATGGCATAGGCGCTGCCGTCATCGCCAAGCAAGGCGCCCCAGCCGCCTGTGCGCACCAAGCGACCGTCAGCGTCCCGCGCCAGCACCGCGGCGCCCGTCCCTGCAATCACCAGAATGCCCGGCCCCGTGTCCGCATTGGCATGGAGCGTGGCGTGCAGGTCGGAGGTCACCAAAACACGGCGGGGCCTCAGGCGTGCGCCAATCGCCGCCACCATGTCCTGTTGTATGCCCCTGTCGGCAGCGCCCGCAAAAGCAGCGCATACCTGAACACGCGACGGGGCAATATCGCCGAGCACGTCATGCGCCAACGTTGCGGTTGTTCGCGCACAGGCATGTATGCCATACGCGACCGGGTTTGCCGGGCCGCCCTCAATTTCGCGCATCAGAACGCCTGTATCATCATAAAGGCCGGCGTTTGTATGTGTCGCGCCGCCTTCCACGGCAAGTGTGTACAACATCGTCATGCTTCTCGCTTGTTATTGCAGAATTGTTTTCGTGCGCCCGCACGGATGTGGCCGTGCTCGGCAATGTCCTTAAAGAACCATGCGCTGGGGTTGGGCGTTCGTTCGAGGCCCGGCCGTCGCACATGCACCAAACCGTACCGGCGCGTATACCCGTGGTGCCATTCAAAACCGTCCAGGAGCGACGCATGAAAGAAGGCGCGAACGTCCAAACCGTCGCCACAGGCCTCCATGCTGCGCAACATCGCCTCCACGTGATCATGCAGAAATGAACAGCGAAGGGCGTCATCTTCGGAAGCCATCCCGATGCCGGTCAACAGGATGGGACGCCGCAACACCGCAAATTCGGCAAGCAATTCATCCAGCCCGGTTGCGCTGGTTTCGGTGGCGTCAATGCCCGCGGCCAGTCCCGCATCATCCACCGGCAATGCGCATCCGCCGCGCAGGTAGCATGGCGCAAAGCGTACGCGCATTTTGCCATAAAAGCTTAGCCCGATAAAATCGAAGGCCGGATCCGTGTCGCCGCCCACACTGGCGAGCGATTCCATGAAACGCATGTTCAGACGCCGCTGTTCATATTGGGCGGCCCGGGTGTCCCACGGACTGTGGATGTCCATCGGTTCCACTACGGAACCGCGCACGGATACGCCCACCTGCGCCTCGGGAACCTGTTCATGCAAAGTTGCCGCGGCCAGGTGTTGCGCCTGGACAAGGCGCGTTGCGGCGGTGCGGTACCCGCGTTGTACGCGCTCCCAGCCCGGCCAGCGGCGTTCACGATAGGTAAGGGTCAGCCAGAATTCCGGTTCATACACGGGAATCCACCACTGGCATAGATCTCCCAGCGTAACCGCGACCTGTTGGGCGTATTGCTGAAACTGTGTCGCGGCATCAGCGGCCTGCCAGCCGCCGCGCGTACTAAACCAGGCAGGCTGGGTCACGTGGTGCAGCACACAAACCGGGGTGAGCCCACAGGCCGCGGCATGTTCAAACACGCGTCGGTAATGGGCGAGCGCCTCTGTGTCAAACGCATCGGATACGGGTTGGATGCGGGGCCACGACAAACCCAAACATACTGCGTTGTGCCCCAGTTTGCGGGCAAGTTGGAAATCGGATTCATAGCGTGTCAAGTGGCCGGCGCCGTGTTCGGAAGTTTCGCCGTCACGAATACGCGATGGACGCTGCTCCCAGCGCCACCAATCGCTCTCAAAGTCCGCGCCTTCCACCTGATGTGCGCCGACGGTTGCGCCGTATAAGAAGCTCTTCGGCAGTTGCATAAAATACACGGTCTCCTTTGCTGCTGCCCATAGTATAGCAGGGG
>SKQZ01000006.1 GCA_007118765.1 Candidatus Hydrogenedentota bacterium | reverse complement strand
TGCTTGTCCCCGATGTGCCGCCGCTCCGGCGCGAGCCGTAACAGGACATTATGGGAATACTATCGTCAAAATTGTCTGCCAAAACCATGGCGCCCTTGTGTCGGGAACTCGCCACCACCTACGGAGCGGGCATCCCGTTGCTGAAAACATTGCGTCTGGCTTCCGAACACAAAGGCCCGCTCAAAGTGCGCGGCATGTTGCAACGGATGGAAGCGGCCATTCAAAATGGCAGCACACTGACACAGGCGGCGCAGGCAGAGCAAACGTTATTGCCGGAAATGTTTATTGAAGTGATCGCTGCAGGTGAGATGGGGGGGCGACTGGATATATTGCTCAACGATTTGGCCGACTACTATGAGAATACATGGAAAATGCAGCGGTCGGCCATGTCGGCCATGGTCTACCCGCTCTTGCAGTTGATTTCCGCGTGGTTTCTCGGCACCTTTGCACTTGGCCTGATACGAAATCTGGACCCCAGCGCGACGGGACGTTTTGATTTGAATGCCTATGTCGCCTCCTATGCCACATTCCAAGCGGCAGCGCTGCTTGTCGGTGGCGCGTGCGCGGTCGTCCTCATTGGCATGGCGCGGCTGGGTATGTTGCGAATGCCGTGGACGCTCTTCAAAACCGTCGTTTTCCCGGTGCGGCTCATAGCAAATAAGTTTGCCATGGCCCGTTTTTTCCGCACCCTTGCATTGTTAATTGGCGCGGGCCTCAATATACGCCAGTGTGTTGAGCGGAGTGCCGCCGTAACGTTAAATCCGCTGATGGAGCGGGATTTGCTGCGTTCCCTGCCCACCATTATGCGCGGTGGCACACTTACAGAGGCCTTTGCCGGCAGCCGTTATATCAACCGCGTCGGGCAAGAGATGATCGCGGTCGGCGAGCAAAGCGGCCAACTGGATGCCACCTTGCGAAAGGTGGCTGATTACTATTATGATGAGGCGCAGGCGGCGGTAAATGCCGCCACCCGACTTTTATTTGTCGCCACAGTGCTTGCTGTGGGCGTTATAGTTGGCGCCATTGTTATCTACTTCTACGCGGGCCTGTACGGGTCGCTTTTGAGTGATATTTAGTGAAAACGAGCACGTACTGATAGATGAGACAGAATAAGTGGAGTATGCACATATATGGGTGAAGAAGACGTTGCCATAAAAGCATTTCGTGACGAACCGCCGGCGGAGGAACCCCGGGACTATGCGAAGTTGGTGTGGCTCGGCGTTGCGGTGCTGATAGGGGTCATGCTGGTCTTTATCTGGATGGGTCGAAATCCGCGGCCCATAACCACCAGTGCGCGCGCCAAGCATATTCTTATCTCTTTTGACACGAGCGACCCCGTGGACCGTGGCCGCGCCTATGAACACATTTCGGAATTGCGCGAACGCATTGAAGCGGGGGAGAGTTTCGAGCGCCTGGCACGCACCTACTCCGATTGTCCTGCATCCGCGCGTCGCGGCGGTGACTTGGGGTGGGCGCCGCGTGAAACCTATGCGCCCGCTTTTGAGCAGCAAGTGTGGGCCTTACGGGTGGGTGAATTAAGCGATGTCGTTCAAACGCAGTATGGCTTCCATCTCATCGTCGTGGACGACAGACATATTGCTGACGCTGAAATGTATGAGATAGAAATTGAGCGGCGCGCCTTTGAGGAATTGCGACAACAGCAAAGAGAGCGCGAACAGGAATAGAAACGGTTGCGCTTTCGAACGCAGTGTTGCATATCTGATCATTTGTTGGGGCAATCCAGTGTAATGAGGCATCTTGTGCTGTTATTCGCAGGGGCTAATGGCTTGTACCACGACGGACACAGTGCGGCTGTCAGCCGTATATTACTGAAAACAATGCTCGGCATAAGCGGAAATACCGCGTTGGAATGCCGGGTAAGGAGAATAACCGTTGAATCTTTCGGAACGTATATCACAGGCCGTCTTTACGTGCTTTCCTGAGGCCGAGGCATCGGATATTGTTATTGCTGAGCCGCCTTCGTTGGACTTGGGCGATGTTGCCGTTCCCCTGTTCACGTTGGCCAAAAAACGACGCACGGCGCCACATGCCTTGGCACAGGAACTTGTCGAGGCGTTTGTGCCCAACGACTATATTATGTCCGCGGCTGCTGCCGGCCCCTATATCAACTTCAAACTGAACCGCGACCGCGTTGGCGCGGAAACGGTCGCAGCAGTGCTGGACACCGGCGCACATTGGGGCGGCGGCAATACCGGCGCAGGCAAAAAGGTTCTGATTGAACATACCAGCATCAACCCCAATGCCAGCCCACACGTTGGTCGCGGTCGGTGCGCCATGATTGGCGACAGCCTTGCACGACTATTGCAGTTGGAAGGCTATGACGTTGAAGTGCATTATTACGTCAACGACATGGGGCGGCAAATCGGACTGTTGGTGCTCATTGCAGATGAAATCGAGCATCTTTCTTTCGATCAAATTCTGAATGCCTATGTTGAGGCCAATCAACGCGCAGAAGCGGATCCACAGTTTGCCGAACAAGGGTATGCACTGTTGGCACGAATCGAATCGGGCGACCCGAAAATCCGCGATAAATTTCATGCGGTGACCGACCTGTGTCTCGAAGGCCAACTGGCCGTGCTTGAGCGCCTGGGGGTCTCATACGACGTTTTTGATCGGGAATCACAATACGTCAACGACCCGCGTCTGGAACGCATTGAAAACGCCCTGCTGGACGCGGGCGCCTTGTTCACTGATGACGACGGACGCCGCGTTGTGGACTTGTCGAAACTGGGCTACCAAGCAGACGAGGGTCGGTATTTTGTTTTGCGCCGCGCCAATGGCTCGTCCATGTATGGCTGCCGCGATCTGGTTTATTCACTGGACAAGCACGAACAAGGCGCGGAACTTAACTTGATGGTACTCGGTGAAGACCATAAACTATACGCACAACAGCTGGCGCTTATGCTCGAAGCGGCGGACATATCGGCGCCTGAAGTCGTTTATTATTCCTATATTCTGTTGAAAGACGGCAAAATGTCCACGCGCCAAGGCAAGGTGGTGCTGTTGGCCGACTTTCTGGATCAAGCGGCGGCATTGGCGCGGGAGCGGGTGTCAGAACAGTTTCCGGAAATGCCCGCCGAAGAACATGCCGCAATAGCGGAGCAGGTGGCCGTGTCCGCCATTCGGTTTGCCGTGTTGCGCGTCAAATCAACCAAAAACGTTACGTTTGACATGGAAGCCGCCCTCTCCTTCCAAGGCGACACCGGTCCGTATATCCAGTATAGCTGCGCCCGCATACGATCCATCCTGCGCAAGAATCAAAACGCCATCCCTGACACTCCCGGTGATGATTTCCGCGTGCAGACGGACACAGAATGGGCGCTTCTGCTCAAACTGGCCGCGTTCCCGTCGGTTATCGCTGACGCCGCCGCCCACCGGATATGTTCGCCAGTGGCCAACTTCGCCCTTGAACTGGCCAGAACGTTTACCACTTTCTACCACGAATGCCCCGTACTTGGCGCGGAAGACGCCGCTACAACGGACATGCGGCTATTGTTGTGCCGTGCCACGCTGCAGACCCTTGGCAACGCCCTGCATATACTGGGAATTGAAACGCCGGAAAGAATGTAACGCCCGCTGCGGTGCCGTCCATGCGACCAACAGCAACTCGGCGCAGCCTGCTGTCCGTCAGAAAGTCGGAACGTGGGGATTCGTGATCTCAAGCGCGCTTTCCGGCAGCAACGCTTCCAAATCGGGCAGGTCATACCATGCCAGCGCATCATGAACCGTGTTAATCAGCTGCTGTTTCGCTCGGGGAGTACGCACCACCGCGTCCCATGAGGGGATGCCATCAACCAGAGAGACGCGCTCGAATAATTCGGGATAAAGCGCGGCGGCATGCAATGCGGGCGGTGTCGTGTTGCCAAAGGCTTTCAGACGCAACGTGTGGTCTGCATCACCAATGCGTTCCGTTACATGGCGGGCGACGGCGTGAATGTCGCGAACGCGCATGCCCACATAGGTTTGGCCAAGAAGATAGGCGTGAAAGAAGTCCTGCCAATCCGAACCAACATATTGATGCCAATTTTTGGGGTTCTGCGTGGTCCGTGTTTCGCCCGTGCCGCGCAAATCCACCGCAACAACCGCATGACCGGCGGCAAGCAGCGCCGATGCCGTGCCGCCATCTTCGAAAACAGCATTCTTGCCCGCTTCATGCAGCACCAGCACATACTCTCCGGATAAGGACGCCGGAATCGCAACCACTACAGGCAGCACAATGCCGGGTTCCGGATGAATAAGCAGTTTCTCAACGTGCGAATCTTCGTAAGACCCTTCACCCACGACCTCAACCTCGGGTACGTCATCCGGTTCAATGTCATAAGCAATCAACGTCTTGACCATGTTGCGAAAGGCGGCGTCATCAACACGTTCCCTGAAGGCGGCACGTCGTTCCTTGAGCAGGTCGGCACGCTCCACATGCAAGTCCAACACGGAAACGGCGCCATCGAGCAGCATCACCTGGCCGTCCGGGGTACACAACGCCTCTTCATCTGTCAATATCTCGAAGTCAGGTTCCGTAATAACCCGGTCCTCCTCCAACAGCCATCGGCTCAGCCAGCGGGCTGCCCCTTCGCGCAGGGGTTGGGAAAAACCATGCGTGGCATCATGTTCGATAATGTCCACCCGCTCAGCATACCCCAAGCGCGTAAACAAGCGTTTCGCCTCGCGAAAGGTTTTCCATGTGCCATCAATATCAAAGAAATCCTGGGTGGCGGCACAAATCAACGTGGGTTTCGGAGCACGCATGTGGATGTAATCGGCATGGTCCATGCCGAACG
>SKQZ01000426.1 GCA_007118765.1 Candidatus Hydrogenedentota bacterium | reverse complement strand
TTGCTTGCCCGCCGACTTCGACGTGTACTAACACGCTGTCAGCCGGCGGCCTGCGCAAAGCACCTGCTCTGGCGCAATCTTCACAGGCTCACGACGAAACCTGGTGAAATATCCGGGTTAATAATGTAACGGGTGTTATTGTGTTGCATTCGGCGGGGCGGTATCAACTTGTTCCGTTGAGCGCCTCCGTCACACGGGTATAACAGGCGAACAATGTCGCCGGGGTATGCACCGGCGACACGCTTCCCTGTAGAATAGACATGACGGTTGCCATGTTGTTGCAGCGTGTTGCTTTATGTTTTTGTTGTAGGGAATCAGGAGGCTGCGATTATGCCGATAGGAAATGTTCTGTTGGTGGTGGTGGGCGCATGGGCGGGCATGTCCGTGCTGATGACAGTAATGTTTATCATTGGAAGCCGGATAAACAACATGGGTATTGTGGATGCGGCCTGGGCATTGGGCGTGGGGATGCTGGGAATCCTGTACGCGCTGCTGTTCGACGGCGCGGTTATGGCCCGGATGGCGGTGGCGGTGTTTGCCGGTGCATGGGGACTGCGGCTCGGCTTCCATATACTTGCGGACCGCGTTATTGGCAGGCCCGAAGACGGTCGGTATAGGGCGCTGATAGAGTCATGGGGTTCGGAGGCGCGCCGTCGGTTGTTCCGGTTCTTCCAGTTGCAAGCGCTGTTTGTAGTGGTCTTTTCGCTGCCCTTTATACCGGCGGCCCTGGTGCCCACGAATCCGCAGACATGGCAATTTCTGGCGGCGGCGGCGATATGGTGCGTGGCCGTACTGGGCGAATCTGTCGCTGACCGTCAGTTGGCGCGGTGGCGTAACAACCCCGACAATCATGGGCGTACTTGTCGCAGCGGACTGTGGCAATACTCACGACATCCCAATTACTTTTGCGAATGGCTGCATTGGTGGACCTATGTTGCCCTCGGCATCGCCGCGCCCCATGGTTGGCTTACGCTGATAGGCCCCGTTCTGATGCTGTTCTTCCTGTATCGCGTTACCGGCATCCCCTATACGGAAAAGCAGGCCGTAGCATCACGGGGCGATGATTATCGCCAGTACCAACAAACGGTAAGCGCATTCTTCCCGTGGTTTCCCAAGCAAGGGATAAACGAGACAACTTCGACGAAATAGCCGGGTTAACTGAAAAGGGATGCAACGCCGCGTTGCGACGTTACATCCCTGCTCGATGGCATGCCGTAAGATAAGTTTTATCTGCGCCCAATCTGGATTTGGTAAGCGCCGGGGCCGTCCGGCTCTCTGTCCAGATAGTCATAATCGTCTGTCGTATGGACGCTGAATCTTACCGTATCACTGCCGTCACCGACACGGCTGTTGATAATATAAGAACCAACAACGTCCTGGCCGTCATCCCTTTCTTGGTTGAACTGGGCGCTGGCCGAGCGCAACTCAAAAATATCGCTGTTACTGATGGTAACCCGATACTCATTTGCGTCTTCTCCAAGAGCATGTCGGGGAATTGCAACCTCGAACCAGTCTGTGTCGCCCTGGCTCAAGTACCCCTGCTGAGTTGCGTCACGCGTCAATTCCGTGGCCGTATTTGCAGTGCGTCCGTGATCATCCACTTGTATGCGGAGTCCGTATTCTGCAAATCCAAAATTACCGCCAGGACCCCAGACCTCAACAAAAAACATGCCGTCATAAGGCGCCAACACATACAAACTTTCGTGTGCCGCCACGACATTGGTAATGGGGGCTATGTTTTCGCCATATTGGTTTACCACCCGCATGCCGATGGGGTCTCCTACGCGGTGTTGTATCTGGTACCAATTGTTGCGCTCCATTTCGAAGGGATGAAACACATCCTCATAAACCTCTATCATGTTCGTGGTGTACGGTACTCCTGCCGCTTGGTTGCTCACCTCAAGTTCTTCGCCTTGCGGGGGCATCAACGCGGAAGGCCAATACTTGACGGCAACCGTGTAGACCAGTCTGTTGTCATAGGCATACGTGTTTCGTTGGCTACGGCCGTCATCCTGCTCATACCCTTTGATGGAGATCAAATAGTTGTTCTCTTCGGGTGCGATAAAGGGGAAGCCCGGGTTAACAATTTGCTTGCTAAGAACGGTGCTTTCATCCGTCAACTGATCAAAGTCGGCGGGGTCGTAATGGTGTTGCCACATGAGCTCGCCCGGCGCGCCGTCCTCGCTCAAGAACACGGTATACACCGCACCCACAGCCGCTTCGTTATCGTCATGCTTGAAAACGAAATAGTAGGATTTGCCTTCTTCGAGGTCAACGGAATACCAGTGCTCATCTCCGGCCTCCAACACCGCGGTAATACCCCGGTCTCCAACGGTTAGTTTCGTTGCGTCTTCCGGCCCATTCGGGCATCCGGTCAACAGCAATACCAGTGCAATGCTCGCGATCACAATGCCTGCTCTGATTGGTTTCATGATGCTTTCCTCCTTGTTCCAACTTGTTTTTCCACAACCCACTATCTTCAGGCAAAATATGCCACCGATTGGCAATACTATATCACTTTGATCTACTTGAAAACCAATACAAAGCAAAAATATTATTGACACTTTTTACGGATCTGTGGTATTCTGAAAGCAGGCGGATGTAAGGCGAAGTCGTGTGGACTGCGCTAACAAAACGAAAGGAAATCAAGCGATGAAACAGTACCTGTTTTGCAAGCGATTTGGCGTGTTTGCCGCGTGTTTGATCTTTGCCGGCGTCATGGCGGGGTGCAACTTGCAACCAACGGCAGTGGTTGAACCGTCGGTCACAAGCGGTGAAGCGCCGTTGGAGGTGTCGTTTACCGATAAATCCACGACGCCGCGGGGTGAAATTACGGATTGGCAGTGGAATTTTGATGACGGTAACACCAGCACCGAGCAGAATCCGACCCATATTTTTGTGGAACCCGGAACCTACAATGTCATTCTGAAGGTGACCAACAGCCGCAATCGCAGTGATGAAGGTGGCGCTACCATTACAGTGCGAGAGCCCCATGATCCAGATGAGCCGGGTGAAGGTGAGCCTGAGGAAGGCGAACCGGAGGAAGGTGAGCCGGAAGAGGGTGAACCTGAAGAAGGCGAACCGGAGGAAGGTGAGCCGGAAGAGGGTGAACCTGAAGAAGGCGAGCCTGAGGAAGGCGAACCTGTATTTGAACCTAAACTGGGGTTGATGGGTTGGATTCGGACGGCGGATGGACTCATCCTTCCCGGTGCGACAGTGACGGTGGTGGACACGGGGGCTGCGATGCAAACAGATGCGCATGGCCTGTATGCGTTTGACCACGAGGCGTTGGATGGAAGCTCGGTGGTGGTCAAGGTTGAGAAGGCAGGCTACGCCACATCAAGCATACTGGTGGAACTCATGGCTGAAGGGGTGACCACCGCCAACTTTACCATCAAGCGGCTTGCACCGCCCATAGCGTTTGACGCGGATGCGGGCGGCACGGCGGATGACGGTGCGGGCAACAAACTGATTGTTCCGGCAAACGCGTTTGTACGGCGGGACAACGGCAAGTCTGTGGGCGGTGAAGTGGACGTGTCCATTACCCCGCTCGACATTTATGATGAGAGCGACATTGCCGCGTTTCCCGGCGAATTCCGGGCGGTGGCCGCAGGCGCCAAATCCGGTGAAACCGTACAGCTGGAGACCTTCGCACTGGCTGACTTTACGGTCGTGCAAAACGGCGTTGACCTGGACTTGGCGCCGGGCAAGAGCGGAGACGCCTTTATTGAACTTGCCTTGTCTGATCAGACGCCTCTCTCGGAAGGGGATGAAATTCCCTTATGGTATTTCGACGTTGAGCAGGGCTTGTGGCTTGAAAAAGGAGTGGGCGAGGTGACGCAGGATAAGTCCGGTCAGATGGTATACCGCGCCGCCATTCCCCATCTGTCCTGGTGGAACGCCGATGTGCCTGTGTCACGGACAGATTGTTTTACCGGCGTGGCCTTGGATGAAGACGGTCAGCCCCTTGTCGGCGCACGTGTGGAATCGCAGGGAATTGATTATCGTGGTGCAAGTTATGCCGTGACAGATGAAAACGGCGCGTTTTGCATAGATATCAAGCGAGATTCACAGGCACAAATCAACCTGATGATGCCCGGCGGCTCGACCATTGTTGACTCGGTAATTGTGCAGGGCGCCGATGAGGGAACAAACTGTGCGTCCGGTGGCTGCGCAGAATTGCCCGGGCCGCTACAACCGCTCTTGGATGGTTGTGTTTCCGGACGGGTCATTGATGATGCAGGACAACCGCTGCCGGGGCTTACCGTATACTCTAATCTGGGCGGCACTGCGGTAACCGACGAAGATGGTCGGTTCTGCATGAATACGGTCAGCGAGATTCCCGGCTCCTTCTTTGTTGAAGGGCGTCCGACTGTCGGCGTGGATATGATCCCGATCGCTGATTGTGCAACGGGCGGCTGTGCTGAAATCACCGTGGATGTTGAATTCCCCAAGGATGGTGACCATGTGGGCATGATCCATTCTCAGATTGAACTTGCCGGCGACAGGCATTGGAAAGAGTCCCGGTACGAAATCGAAATGAACAGTTTCTTCTTGCTCGGCATAGGCCGCGCTGCGCCTGAGTTCGGTTGCACCGTTTCAACCTTTGAATATTCTTACGATGATGTCGAATGGGAAGAAGAGTGGATGGAAGGAGATGACCTGTTTGAATCCTTTGGGGTGCAAACATCGTGGGTGGCGCTGGATCCCGGTGCGCCGGGACAAGCCTCGGAGGCCAGTCGCGGTGTAACGGGCGCACTGCTGCGCGCGGCGGATATGGACGGAGCACATTATCCAATCCTGTTTGGAATGTTCAATCTCGATTGGGAATATCGCGACCAGTTTATGCCCGGCGATGTCATCAGCTATTCCTGGCCCGGCGGCAGAGACATTGGCCCCTTTACCATTCCCGATGTGGCATTGCCCGCCGAACCGGAGGTCACCGCGCCGGAGATCACCAGTAACATGACCATTGATTTTGACGCAGAACTTCCGGTTGCGTGGACACCGGTGGGCGTGGACATGGTCATTATTTCTGTGGAAACCAGCGTACACTATTATGACCCCGAAACCGGGGACGGCGGCGCACGATTCGGCACGGTGGAATGCGTGGTTGAGGATACTGGTTCGCATACGGTTCCGCGGGACCTGCTGGAACAGTTGCCCCGTGCCGGCGAACATGATTATCAGATGACCCATTTTAATATAGTCTTTGCCAATCTAACCCAGGTGGAGGGCGTACCGCTTACCGGCGGTGGCGAAGGCATTGTCACCGTGTTTTCAAGTTTCTACGAAGGTGGCGGCGCTCACGGCACACTGCACAAATAGGGCGGCGCTGACACTGTAATGAATAAATTGGGGCGGACGTGGCATACGCGTCCGCCCCGCGTACATTAGGCTGATTGCCCGCATGGGCGGCAATATGCTATAGTCTCAGACGGTGGCAGGGTGTTGATTTGCCAGATGGAGGCGAAAGCGGGGCCGTCGTGATCTTGACCGGCTGTGTGCGCTTGTTCATGAACATGTTCATGCTAAACGCTCCAATGAAATGACCATCAAGGGCAACCGGGATGCAGGGGCGGTGTGCGCATGATAAGCCGAAGTAATAGCCGAGGTTAGTTGGACGTTGCTGCAAGTCGTATTGCGGCCTATTTTGCCGGAGAGAAACTATGAACAGTCTGACGCGCATTTGGCGTCAATGGAATCACCGCCGGAAATTTGCTGCCTGTGGCAAGAAATGTAGTTTTCGCGGGCGTTTTCTGGAAATTGATGGTCATGTGGAGTTGGGCGACTATTGCAAGATACGCAATAACGTCATCATGCGCACGTCTGGCGATGGCAAAATCATTCTCGACACATACGCAGGTATCAGCTACAATTGTTTTTTTGAAGCGCGCACGGTCATTAAGATTGGAAGGTTCACGGGAATAGCCGAGTTTACCGTCATCCGGGATACCAACCATGCCGTTATTGGCACGGCCGACCACTGGCGGTTAACGCCCTATATCTCACTGCCCATTGTGATTGGCGATGCATGCATGATCAGCAGTAACTGCTATATCTCCCCGGGTGTGGCCATTGGCGATGGTGCGGTGGTGGCGCAGCACAGCGTGGTCACGCGCGACATCGGCCCGTATGAAGTGTGGGCGGGCAATCCGGCCCGCAAAATCTCCCATCGTACGCAGGGTGTCCCTGATTCCATGCAGCGGCGTTACCAGGCATTGCTCGATAAATTTGGTGTTCGCGAAAACCGGCATGGTTTTAAGGAAGAAGCGGAAGCCATTAAAGAGACTGCCGAATCCGGCGTCAATCGTGCCGCCGAAGAGCGGGACAGATTGCTCGTCGAACTGGGCATTGAAGCGCCGGATGCCGGGCAATAGCATGGGCTTCCCATGTTGTGCAAGACAACCCGGCTTAGGCTGTCTTTGTTTTGTTGACAGGTGACCGCGCAAGCAGGCAGGTTTGCCTCTCGCTCTTCCTGTGGCGCGGCGCCTTGGTGGTGACAACCGAAACGCAACCGCAGACAAACAATAACAACTCTTGAAAGTATGACTTTGTACCCATGCAGATAGCCATGATAGCCATAAGCGCCACAGGCAGTGTGCATCCTGAACGCGCCGGGCCCGGGTTTCAACAGGCCGCTTTTGCTTCACGCAATCAGGCCATTGATTCCCTGCCCAGTCTCGCATTGTTGACCTTGGCGGGCATGACGCCGCCGGAACACACCTGCCGCTATATTGAGGTGCGTTCGGAGCATGATTTTGAGGAACTGCCGCGTGACGTGGAGTTGGTGTGTTTATCGAGCTATTCCGCACAAATCCATTTGGCCTATGCTGTGGCGCGACATTATCGCGAGTTGGGCATTCCCACGGTCATTGGCGGGCCCCATGTCAGTTGTCTGCCCGAGGAAGCCGCAACGCACTGTGACGCGGTGGCGATTGGTGAAGGGGAAACGTGCTGGCATGCCATCCTTGAGGATGCCGCTGCCAAGAGCCTCAAACAATTCTATGGTTCGCTGAACGCTACGTTTGACATGCGAAATGCGGTAATGCCTGCCTATGAGTTGCTTGATCACGACAACGGCTACGCACGCATTACCCTTGAGACCAGTCGCGGATGTCCTCACCGGTGCGAGTTCTGCGCCAGCTCCGTGTTGCTTGCCCAGAAATACAAGCAAAAGCCCATAGATAAAGTACTGGCCGAAGTGGACCGCATTAAGGAATGCTGGCCCCGACCATTTCTTGAGCTGGCCGACGATAACACCTTTGTTAACCGCAAGTATTGGATGAAATTGCTGCCGGAGTTGAAGAAGCGCAAGGTGCGCTGGTTTGCCGAGGCGGACATCAGGCTCGGCAACGACCCGGAACTGCTGGATATGTTGGCCGAGAGCGGGTGTAAAGAGGTGCTTATTGGTTTTGAAAGCACATCGCCGGGACATTTGGACGGACTTGAGTTGCGTGCCGACTGGAAAAGCAAGCAGCGCCTTGACCCGCGTGAAGCCGTGACCACCATACAGAAGCACGGCATTATGGTGGTGGGTTGTTTTGTGTTCGGGCTTGATTCGCAGGACACCGACATCTTTGACGACGTGTATAAGTTCGTGTGCGACACCCATATCTACGATGTACAGATGACCCTGCTGACCCCCTTCCCCGGAACCCCGCTGTATGACAGGCTGCAACGGGAAGGCCGTTTGCTTAAAGAGAACGCATGGGAACGATGCACGCTCTTTGACATTAACTTCATGCCGAAGAACATGAGCGTTGAGACGTTGACAGAGGCCTTTGCCAATCTGGCCGTGCGCGTTTTCGATGATGAGTTTACGGCGGCGCGACGCCGCGAGTTGCGACGTCAAATCGTTGCGTTTCGTCGCAGCCGCCGGGGTTGATTCACAGGCGCAACAGAAATCTTGTGAAATATGCGGGTTAATACTTTGCCGGATCAGTGGCGGCAACAATATCATGTTGCAACGGCCAATGACCCGGACAAAGCAGCGATTATGACGGTCGTGTGAAGGGGCGTGTTCCTATTCCGGGTCGCCCAATGTCATTGCGTCCTCGCGCATGCGCGCACAATCTTCGGGCGCAAGATCAATACTGCCTGCACCTGCGTTTTGTTTCGCCTGTTCCGCCGTGCGCATGCCGCACAATACATGCGTGACGCCCGATTGGGCCGCTGTCCAGGCAATTACCAGTTGTACAAGGGTACAGGCATATTTCTCAGTCAGATCTTTCCAACCGTCAAGCATGGCAAGCACCTTGCGGCGGTTGACCTGCTTGAACCACGGGTTCCAGTCTTCATTGCTGCGGAACTCGTCTTCCTTGAAAGTTCGGTCCAGCCCAATCTTGCCGGTGAGCAGGCCTTGTTCAAGAGACATGTAGGTCAGCGTGGCAAGGTTATGCGCATCGCACCACGGCAGCACATCCGCCTCCGGCTCGCGATACAGCATGCTGTAGCGGAATTGGTCGCTTACAATGTCGCCGGCGGCACAATATGCCTCCAGTTGCGGTATGGACAGGTTGCACACGCCAATGGCGCGCACCTTGCCTGCATCCTTCAGTTGCATCAGTGCGGCCACCGTGTCTTCGATGGGCGTGTTCTCCGGTTCTTTCGCAGGCCAGTGGGTTTGGTACAGGTCAATGTAATCCGTGCCCAACCGGCGCAGGCTGTTTTCCACTTCCACGGCGATGGTGTCGGGCCGCAAGCTGATGTAAGTGTCCTTGCCGTCAAGGTGTATGTGAAAGGAACCACGGGCATCCTCCCACCACATCCCGCATTTGGTCGCCACCACAATCTTGTCGCGTTTGCCTTTGATGGCCTTGCCGACTATTTCTTCGCTGTGTCCCCAGCCATAGGCGGGCGCCGTGTCCACAAAATTAACGCCATGATCAAAGGCGGCATCCAACGCGCGCAGGGACTCCTCGTCGTCCACGCCATTCCAGGCCGCACCGCCGCCCGTTACCCATGTGCCTGCCGCGACTACCGATGCCTCAATGCCGGAAGCGCCAAGAGGTTTGTACTGCATGTTATGGTCTCCTTCAGTGTTGTCTTGTCCAAAAATTGCCTGTACTGTCCGCCCATGATACCATTATCCGCACGGCCCATACACATCAGCGCCTTTAACCAACCCCATATAGAAAACACGCATCATGAATACGGATCGTTTTGAGAAACTCCTGCCCCAGGTAGAGAAACCCGCCCGTTATATCGGCGGTGAATGGAATGCCGTCATAAAGGACCCGGCCCAGGTGGATTTGCGCGTCTGTCTGGCATTTCCCGACCTGTATGAGCTGGGCCTCGGCAACTTGGGGCTACACATTCTTTATTCGATATTGAATGACATGGACCATGTCTGGGCCGAACGGACGTACTTGCCCGGCCCGGATATGGAAGCCCAGTTGCGTGCGCATGCCATGCCGCTGTTCATGCTTGAATCGAAGACGCCGGCACTCGAAGCGGATGCCATCGGATTCTCATTGCAGTCGGAATTGACCTATGTGAATGTGTTGAAACTTCTCGACCTGTCGGGGACGCCCCTTATGGCGTCGGAACGGGATGATGCCATGCCGCTGGTCTTTGCCGGCGGCCCGGGAGCGTACAATCCCGAACCGCTTGCATTGTTCATGGATTTTTTTGTGGTGGGCGATGGCGAAGAGGTGATTGTGGAAGTAGCGCAGTGCCTGACTGCATTGAAAACTGCGGGACGTCGTCAAAAACTTGAAGCGCTGGCCGAGATTGACGGCGTTTATGTACCCGCGTTGTATCCGGTCGAAACCCGTGAAGACGGCAGTATCCTGCCGCGAACGGATACGAAGATTCAGGCACGTTTTGCGGCGTCGCTGAACGCTGCACACTTCCCCGCCCGCATGATAACCCCCTTTGTGCAGATGGTGCATGATGGCGTTGGTGTGGAGGTGTTGCGCGGATGTTCGCATGGCTGCCGCTTTTGTCAGGCAGGCATGATTACCCGCCCGGTTCGCGAACGCGACACGTCGGTTGTGGTTGATTTGCTCGAACGCACCCTCGCCGACACGGGCTTGGACGCGGCGACATTGTTGTCTTTGTCCACATGCGATCATTCTCAAATTCAGCAACTGGTGCATGAAGCATCCAGCCGGGTTCACGGACAACAGGCCTCGCTGGCGCTGCCGTCGCTACGGCTCGACCGGTTTTCCGTGGCGCTGGCCGATCATGTGGCGCCCATGCGCCGCAGCGGCCTGACCTTTGCCCCCGAAGCCGGTACGCCGCGGTTACGTGCCGTTATCAACAAAGACGTGTCGGACGATCAACTCGTTGCACTTGCCGAGGAAGCGTTTCGCCGGGGCTGGCAACATATCAAAGCCTATTTCATGATCGGTCTGCCCACGGAAACGGATGCTGATATTGAGGCCGTGGCGGCGTTGTGCGCCCGTGTCTTGGAGGCAGGGCGACACATCCGGAAGCATGTCATGGTGCGCACGGGCATCTCCACCTTTGTGCCCAAGCCTTTCACCCCCTTTCAATGGGCGGCACAGATAAGCCTTGACGAGACCCGCGCACGGCAACAGCACTTGGCCGGGCTGTTCGGAAAGATCGGACGTGGTATTAAATATGGCCGTCACGCGCCGGAAGCCTCCTATATAGAAGGGCTGCTCAGCCGTGCCGATCGTCGTGCCGGTGCATTGTTGTTGTCTGTATTGCGGCACGGCGGCGGCTATGAGACCTGGTCGGAGCGCTTATGTTTTGACGCATGGCACGCCGCCATTGCCGAAACCGGCTACGATGCTGTGGCCGCCCTTGGCGAACGTTCTGCGGATGCGCCCCTGCCATGGGACCACATTGATGCGCAAGTCAGTAAACAGGCCTTGTTCGAAGCGTGGCAGCAGGCCTTGACGGCCACGCACACACCCGACTGCCGTGAGGGGATTTGCAACCGATGTGGGGCCAACCGACGTGCGGCGCTGCAATGCAACGAGATGCAGGCGCGTGCGGCGGCGGGCCGCGCCGCAGAGGATGATATTGCGTTGACTTCAGACAAGACGCCGGAAACGCGGGACGGCGTACAGCGCTTATGCTTCCGCGTTGGCAGAGAGGGGGTGTTGCGGTTCCTGAGTCATCTGGAAACGGCACAGGCTTGGATACGTGCCCTGCGGCGTGCGGACGTTCCTCTGGCGTATTCGCAGGGCTTTCATGCGCACCCCAAGGTAACGTTTGCCGCGGCGTTGCCCGTGGGCGAGGAAAGCGAAGCGGAAATGATGGATGTCATTTTGTATGAGCAGCGCGATCCGGAAACAGTGCTGCACGCCTTGCGCGAAAAGTCGCCGCCGGGACTTAACGTATATGAGGTGGAGGAGGTGGACTTGCGGGCGACCGCGCTGATGGCGGCACAGGCGGCTCTTGAGTACAATGTGTACACGGACACGCCCGTTGACGTGATGGGGCAGCGGATCGGGGAACTATTGCACCAACCGCAATGGCCGGTGGAACGTATGGTTAAAAACCGCAGGGGCGGCGGACCCAAACCGGGCCGAAAAATGATCCTATTGGATGTGCGACCGCTGGTCACGGCCCTTCGTGCAACGCCACACGCTGAAAACGGTACGTGTATTCATTTTGCCACGTCCATGCAAGAGAACCGCCTGGCCAAGCCCAAAGAGATATTGCATCTGCTCAAGCTCGACCCGCTGCATACCCGCATCCGAAAAACAGCCACTCATCTGAATCGGTGATGCGCGGTGAACCAGGCGATCAGAACATATACCGCCAGGCAAGCGTAAAGGCGGGGCCTGCAAAATCGTCCTTCTCTTTCCAGAAGAACGAATAGCCGACGTTCATGATGAGGGCGCTCCGTTGGTTCAGCGGCAGGTCAGCACCGGCCACCAGCGTGATGTTGGGGAGCGTCCAGGCATCTTCAAGCCTCATGTTGATAAGATTCCTGAACGGCCAGGGCCCGAGCCGAATCCTCGCATCAAATCCGGCGCGGGTCCACGTATACCGGGCGCCGAGGGTGGGTCTTGTGCCACGCAGCCGCTCGCCCCAGTTTTGGTATGTTTTCTGTTCTACCATGCCAATTGGATAATAGTCGAGGTCGAGCCCAATATAGGTGGCGTATCGCCGGATTCTTATGTTACTGAAGAAAGGAAGGCCCAGCAACAGGCTTGGGTCTCGTCTTTGGGTGCGCACGGCGCCTTCCGAATAACCGCCATGAACGGACAGGGCAAAGTGCGGCGACAGAACGCGACCGATGGCCACCTGCGGCGTCCAGAGCAGTCGGTCATCACGCATGTCCGTGAAGGTTTTTGTGCCTCGGTATCCCGGAGCGATCAGGCGAACGGTCGGATCAAGTATGCTTTTGATCATTTGCTCGCGTTTCAGTCCCGGATAGACGTTTACCAGTCCGGCCAATACAAACCAGCGTCTTGGTGTCTCTTGTTCTGTGGCCCATAGCGCGTCCGCACCCTGTAACCGCAGGTTGTCAAAAAGAGGGTCTGTTTCACAGAGTGGCAGTTCCGGGGCGGCTTGGGCTGTCATGGTGGCGCAGCACAACAATACAACGCAGAGTCCTCTTGATGTTGTTGGTGTGTACACGATAAGAATAATTGCAACCTCCATGCTGGCCCGGCGGCGATCTGTGCTGTGACCGTTATGCACAGTTTACACGAAACAACCGTCTGGTGCCGAGGCAACAGTTTTGCCGCCGTGTAAATCGCGACCCGTGTCTTCGGCAACAATATGCGGTTGGTTAGTTTAACGCTTCACCGCGTCTTTGCCATAATACACGATACAAGAGACCAAGAGATCACGATGATCCCTTTGAACAGCCAGCGTGTCCCCTCTTTCAAGCGCACCTTTCCTGCACGACCGGGAAAGGTGCATTCGAAGGAAGGGGAGCGCAGAACCTGGAAACAATGCACATGAGCGAAATAAAACGGTACGCTATTGTTGGTGCGGGTGGCCGTCATGAGATGTATCGGGACGCGATACTTGGCGCTTACGCGGCGCGTGCGACCCTCACAGGGCTGTGCGACAACAACGTCGGACGCGCACAATTGTCTGCGGATTGGGTTCGTAAAGAATACGACCGTGAGATTCCGATATATGAATCGGATCGGTTTGACGATATGATCCGTGAAACACGTCCCGACATTGTTATTGTGACAACGAAGGACAGCCTGCACGACCGGTATATTTGTCGTGCCATGGAACTGGGCTGTGATGTTATCACGGAAAAGCCCATGACCATTGACGCGGCACGATGCAACGCCATACTTGAAACACAGCGGCAAACGGGAAAGCAGCTCCGGGTTACATTCAATTACCGCTATTCTCCGCCCCGCACCCAGGTAAAGCATCTGCTGATGAGCGGAGTTATCGGCCCCATTGTGTCCGTGGACTTTCACTGGATGCTTGATACCAGCCACGGTGCGGATTATTTCCGGCGCTGGCATCGCAACAAAGAGAATTCCGGCGGGTTGCTTGTTCACAAAGCCACACACCATTTCGATTTGGTGAACTGGTGGCTTGATGCTGCGCCGGAAACGATATATGCCACGGGCCGCCGTACCTACTACGTTCCCGGGACTGCCGAACGCCTTGGCCTGACACGACGCTCAGAACGGTGCCATGATTGTGTTGAGGCGGCGGCATGTCCTTTTTTCCTGTCCCTTCGGGACAATCCCAATCTGCGCGCCCTCTATCTTGATCAGGAGCGGCATGACGGCTATTTCAGAGACAGATGCGTGTTCAGTGAGGCCATTGATATTGAGGACAGCATGGCGCTGACGGTTCAGTATACCAGCGGCGCCCGCATGAGTTATTCGCTGAATGCATTCATGCCGTGGGAAGGCTACACGATTGTGTTCAACGGGCTGAAGGGCCGCATTGAGCACAAATGCGAAGAATCGGTGTATATCAATGCCGATGGCAGTGTGCCCGGCGCATTACAACAAGAGGGCACATGGATACGGGTGTACCCGCATTTTGCGCCCGCGTACGAAGAACCCGTTTGGGAGGCCGAGGGCGGTCATGGCGGCGGCGACGAATTGTTGTTGCAAGACCTTTTTCAGCCACAGGAATCTGCGGATACATACCAGCGACGCGCTGACCATTGTGGGGGGGCGTGGTCCATTCTTACCGGCATTGCCGCCAACCGTTCCATCGAAAGAGGAGCGCCCGTACGGGCGCGTGAACTGGCGCCTTTGCTTGGTGACATCAAGTAATACGGTATAATGGTGCGACGGCAATGACAATGGGTTTGTTTCAGAAGGTATCATTTAAGGAGTATCAACGATGAGCAAAGAATGTATCTGCGCCGTATCCGCGCCGCCCGCGGCGGGACCTTACGCCCCTGCGGTGAAAGCCAACGGATTCCTGTTTGTTTCCGGGCAGGGTCCTTTCGCGAAGGATGGCAGCGGCCCGGTTCGTGGTACAATTGAAGAAGAAACCCGGCGCACGCTGGACAACCTGAACTGTGTGCTTGCCGATGCCGGAATTACGCTCGAAGACGTGGTGAAGGTGACTGTGTACCTCGGTGATATGGTCAACTTCCCAAAATTCAATGACGTTTACAAGACGTATTTTCGCGACAGCCTGCCTGCCAGAACGTGCGTGGAGGCAGGGCGGTTGCCCTTGGATATCCAAGTTGAAATTGATGTGATTGCTGTTATCCCCGAAAGAGAATAATGTTTCAATTTCGTTTTCAAACGGCGATAGCCTTGTGCATTATGGTGGCGATGCCTGCCGCGTTGGCGCAACGTCAGGCGACGTCCCATAATAATGAAGGGGTTGCCGCTTATAAAACGGGGGATTTTGCCACCGCAATTCATTATTTTGAGCGGGCATACAGACAAGCGCCCGACAGCAGCGTGGTGCGACGTAATCTGTGTAACGCCTATCAAAGCGAAGCAAATGCCTTGGCATTGAATAACGACTACCGGCGCGCCGTCCGCTATCTTGAGAAGGCCATCGAGGTTGATCCCGAAAATGCCTCGCCGTTAATCCAGCTGGGCGCGTATCATTTGCGCATGGACAACCTGAATCCCGCGATTGAGTGCCTGGAAGAGGCCATCACATTAAAACCCGGCGATCTCACCGCGCATGAATTATTGGGGCAGGCCTATTATCGAGACAACGATCTTTCCAGCGCCCGCGCACAGTGGGATTACGTGCTCGAAATGGAGCCCGACCGACCCGGTTTGGAGGCCAAGTACGAAAAGGCATTCCGGGAAGAGTCGGTGGAGTACGATTTTAACCGGTGGAAGTCGCGCCACTTTCGGATCAGTTATCCGCCGGGTGTGCCCGATGCGTTACGCGCAAGCGTCTTCTCTATTCTCGACCGCGCCTATGTTGATATTGGTCGTCAACTTGGCGGGGTCTATCCACCGCCGCCCATCCATGTCATTTTGTATACGGCGGAGCAGTTTAGCGAGGCCACCTTGGTGGAGGGACATGTGGGCGCAGTGTATGACGGCAAGATACGAGCGCCGTTGACGGATGCCGACGGCGTGTGGTTGGAAACCAGAGAGCTGGAACGCCGTCTCACCCATGAATATGTGCATGTGGCTGCACGTCATATTGCCGGCGCCAATATCCCGTGGTGGTTAAATGAAGGACTGGCGGAAACGTTGTCCAAGCCGCTGAGCGAACAGGATGTGCGTCGGTTGCATGACTATTTTTCGCAGGGCGGCGAACTAACCCTTGCTTCTCTGGAAGACAATCAAATTAACCGGCTGCCAGCGGCGGAATTGCGATTGGCCTATTTAAAATCGCATGCGACCGTGACCCTGCTTTGGAACCGTTATGGGCGTGCGCGCATGGTTGGCTTGTTGCGTGCATTGGGAAATGGGATGGACTATGAAAGTGCGCTGCATGCCACATACCACCGGAATTACGCCATGGTTGAGCGGGATGTGCACGCCATCTATCGTTAACCCGGCGAAAAGTACGGGTTAACCCGCATATTTCACAAGATTTCTGTTGCGCCTGCGAATCTTACACCATATCAGGCACTTTGCTTGCCCGCCGACTTCGACGTGTACTAACACGCTGTCAGCCGGCGGCCTGCG
>SKQZ01000135.1 GCA_007118765.1 Candidatus Hydrogenedentota bacterium | reverse complement strand
TGAAGAGGCAGCAGCGTTTGCGGCTGTGTTGAACCAGCCGGAAAACGAGGAAGCGCGACAAACCGTGCGCGAATTTCAGCAGGTGGCGGGCGTCGCAACGGATGCGTTGGCCGCTGAACCCAAGGAACGGCTGCACGATGAACAACGAACAAGTATACTGGACCAAGCCACTGCGAAGAATACGTCCATGCCGCACAACAAGGTGCATCGGTTTCGTTTGCGCCGTGTAGTGCCCGTTGCTCTTGCGGCCTGCTTGATCGGCGCATTTGCATGGCTTTCGATGACCGTGGTGTTGCGAACCCGCTCTGCCGGAAGAATAGAAACCGCCTCCAGATTGGAAACGGTGCGGGAGGTTGAGTCGTTGCCGTACGCGCCGGAACCGCCTATACCGGACGCGGATGCCGCAGACATTCAAGAGTACCGTGGGATGGCCCCTGATCGTGTGGATGGGGAGGGCGCCGGAGAGCGCGCGCGTGAATTGGCGCCCGAGGTGGAAACGTTATCGGTGCAAACGGACGTGCGACGGGACGAGTTTGAAGGACGTCCGGATCTTTCGCCGCCCGCAAGCTCAGCACCCCTGCCTGCGGAGGTAGCGGCGGGGGAGACCCGGCGCCCGCGAAGTATGGCGCGTGAGAGCCTGGTAGACCGCGCTCGGCCCGGTGTACCGCCGTTGCCGCCGTTGCCGCCCCGCCGCCCAAGTGTAGAGGAATATCTTCCCATTGATGAGAATCCGTTTCACGCCGTGCGTCAACATCCGTTGTCTACATTTTCCATTGATGTGGATACGGCGTCCTATTCCAATGTGCGGCGATTCCTGCAACAAGGTCAGCTGCCGCCGCCCGACGCGGTGCGTATTGAAGAAATGGTGAATTATTTTCAATACGACCTGCCCGAGCCCGAGGGCGAGGCGCCGTTTTCCGTTACCATTGAGATGGCGGACTGTCCCTGGGCTGATGGCCATAAACTGGCGCGGGTAGCCCTGCAGGGCAAGAGCGTAAGCGCTGAAGAGCGCGGCCCGGCGAACTTGGTGTTTCTGGTGGATGTGTCCGGCTCCATGGGGCCGCCCAACCGACTGCCGCTGGCGAAGGAAGCGATGAAGGCGCTGCTGCACATGCTCGAACCACGCGACCGGGTGGCCATTGTGACTTATGCGGGCACAGCCGAAGTGAACCTGCCATCAACGCCTTGCACCGACAAGGAAACCATTCGTGCGGCCATTGACGCCCTGCAGGCGGGCGGCAGCACCCACGGCAGCGCCGGCATCCAAAAGGCCTATCGTATCGCACGGGAGAATTTCGTGCCCGGCGGCGTCAACCGCGTAATTTTGGCCACCGACGGCGATTTCAACGTGGGTGTCACCAGTCACGACGCGCTGATGGAGATGATTGCGGAGAAGGCGAAGAGCAATGTCTTCCTGACCATCCTCGGGTTTGGCTATGGCAATTTGAAGGACGCCACCCTTGAACAGCTCGCTAACAGAGGCAACGGCAATTACGCCTACATTGACACCTTTGCCGAAGCGCGACGTGTGCTCGTTGAGCAACTCAGCGGCACGCTCATCACCATTGCCAAGGATGTGAAGATTCAGGTGGAGTTTAATCCCCAGCACGTGCAGGCCTATCGGCTTATCGGGTATGAGAACCGGATGCTGGAGGCCCGTGATTTCAACGACGATACAAAAGATGCCGGCGAGATTGGCGCGGGACATCAGGTGACGGCGCTTTACCAACTTGTACCGCAAGGGGCGCGGCTTGATCCCGGCGTTGATCCGCTGCGATATCAGCCGGAACCCGAATACGTGCCCGAAACAACCATGCCCCATAATCCCGAGTGGATGACGGTCAAACTGCGCTATAAAGAGCCGGAAGGCGATAGAAGCCGCCTTCTGGAGTTGCCATGGACGCCGGCAGTCGAACGGGTGCGCCCCGGATCGCCGGACATGCGGTTTGCAGCGGGCGTGGCCGCTTTTGGCATGGTCTTGCGTGACTCGCAGCACCGGGGAAATGCTGATTTCGACCTGGTGCTGGAACTGGCCGAATCGGGCAAGAAAGATGACCACGAGCGGCAAGCGTTCATTGATCTGGTGGTGGCCGCCAAAATACTGGCCCAGCGATAACCGTACAACGATAACGGCAAAGACAAGCGGTCGCGATTCTTTCAATCACATGAAAGGATCGCGGCCTTGTTGTTTCCATCCTGTGAAATGGGATTCATGGATATGCTATGGTGTAGGTATGGTTTTTCACTGGTTTTCAGGAGATGGGGCGCCACGAGTTTTTGTGCCGTTTGATGCGCCCGGAAAGGAGTTCCGTATGAGATGGTTGGTGTTGGCTGTGCTGAGTTGTGTAATGACGGGTGCCTTGGTTGCGGAAGACGTGGATATCTCACCTTATGATTTCCCTTATGGCTATCCCTTCCCCGACTACCCCACGGCGGGAGCGTCCCATCCGTCGTTGTCCGGGGATTACATGCGTGAACCCCCGTGTCCGCAGCGGGGTGGCGGCGGTCGGCGCAAACGTATCGGACAATATGCGTTGCGTTTGATTCAAACAGACCGTGTGGAGGAAGCCATTGACTTCTGCAACGAATACCTTGAAAAATATCCGGGGCTGATGACCCAGGAATTGCTGTTTATGCGGGCTTTGGCCCAAACCCAGTTGGGCGATATTGATGCGGCGGCGGTGTCCATGAACGAAGCCATTGACTACGCCGCCATCCCCCCGACACGTTTTCTTGCAGGACCGCGCAGATTGTTTTTGCCCCTTCATGAACACCCGGACTTTGTGGCATTGCGTGCCGAGCACTTGAATGAGCCGTTGCACGGCCCCATGCTTGGCGCCATGACGGATTCGTCGGTGCGCGTGTGGGTGCGCACGGTGGATGCGATGCCGGTGCGTGTGCTGGTGAGTGAATGCGCGGACATGGGCGATCCCATCCGCTCGGATGCCGTAATGACGCGGCCGGAGGATGATTATACCGCCGTGGTGGAGATCACGGGGCTTGCCCCGGACACGCACTACCATTATGCCCTGTTGCTGGGCGAGGAAGCGCATCCGTATGCCACGGTGCATCAGCAGTTCCGCACCTTCCCCACAGCGAACGAACCCGCCCGGTTCCAAATCGCTTTTGGCGGCTGTTCGGGCTATGTGCCGCCGAATGAACGCATGTGGGACACGGTGCTTGCGGCACGCCCCACGGCCATGCTGACGCTGGGCGACAACGTATACATTGACGACCCGGAAAGCCCCGATCAAAACCACTATTGCTACTATCAGCGGCAGTCGCGCCATGAGTGGCGGCGGTTGGTGGGGCGAACGCCGGTGTATGCCATTTGGGATGACCATGACTTCGGCATGGATGACTCCTGGGGCGGCCCCGAAATTGATATTCCCTACTGGAAACCGATGGTATGGGAGATTTTCAAACAGAACTGGGTGAACCCTTCTTATGGCGGCGGCCCCGAACAGCCGGGGGTCTGGTTTGATTTCCAAATTGCGGACGTCCATTTCATTATGCTGGACGGGCGCTACTACCGCGAAGACGGCGGACGCCGCGGCGAGGGCATTGAAAACCCATCCATGCTGGGGCCGGTGCAACTGGCGTGGTTAAAGGAAACGCTGACAAACTCGGACGCAACCTTCAAGGTCTTGGTGTCGCCCGTGTCATGGCATGACGGCGCCAAGCCGGGACAATCCGGGCTGGATACATGGAAAGGCCATCGCGGCGAACGGGCCGAGATATTCGGATGGATTGATGCCCACGAAATTGAGGGCGTGGTACTGCTGTCCTCTGATCGGCACCGGTCGGATGCCTACCGGCATGATCGGCCCGAGGGTTACGACCTGTATGAGTTCGGTTCGGGTCAATACACCAACTTGCACACCCACGGCATTATGCCAGCGTCCCTGTTTGGTTACAACGAGAAGCCGTCTTTCGGATTGGTTACGTTCGATACGGCATCGGCGTCGCCGACAGTTACCTACCAGATCGTTAATATTGAAGGCCAGACCATGCACGAACTGGCGGTGCCGCTGGATGACTTGCGGTTCACCGACGAATAAATTGATCCATAGACGCCCGAGCGTTATAATGGTATCTATAAAGCAAACAAGGAGATTGTAGCTATGTCAAAAATTTCTCGCAGACAATTTATCAAGTCCTCCTCCGTTGCCGCGGGCGCTTCGCTCATTCTGTGCGGCACGAAGGCATCGGGACAAGTAACGGGCGCCAATGACCGGTTTCGCATCGCTGTGGCCGGGCTTAACGGCCGTGGCCGTTCCCATTTGAGCGGTTTTTTCGAACAGGAAAACGTTGAAATTGCTTATGTAATTGACCCCGATGAACGGGTGTTGGGCAGGGCTGTACAGGCGGTGAATGACCGCGCCGAAGGTCGGTACGAAACCAAGGGGCTCACGGATGTGAGAGAAGCCCTTGAAGACAAAGATCTGGATGCACTGTCCATTGCCACGCCCAACCACTGGCATTCTCTCATGACCATTTGGGGCGCTCAGGCGGGCAAACATGTGTTTGTCGAAAAACCCATGAGCCATGATGTGGTGGAAGGCCGTGTGGCGCTTGAAGCGCAAAAGAAATACGGCGTGGTGGTGCAGCATGGTACGCAACGGCGCAGCGACGCCCGCAAGGCGGGACTGCACGAGGCCATCCAGGCCGGCAAATTCGGACGTCTGAAGATTGCCTATGGGTACTGTTGTAAGCCCCGTGGCAGCATCGGATTCAGAGAGCCCACCGATCCGCCCGATCATCTGGATTGGAACCTCTGGCGCGGCCCGGCAGTTGTGGACGAATTCCACCGCAATTACGTGCACTATAATTGGCATTGGT
>SKQZ01000128.1 GCA_007118765.1 Candidatus Hydrogenedentota bacterium | reverse complement strand
GCGAAACCGGTCCACCAGCTCGCGTACACGCGACGGAACAGACATAATCAACACTCCCTTGATATGGGGCTAGCCCAGATATTTCACCCGCTTTCTGTTGCGCCTGCGCATCTTACGCCATCTCAAGCACTTCGCTTGCCCGCCGACTTCGACGTGTCTTAACACGCTGTCAGCCAGCGACCTGCACAAAGCACCTGCTCTGGCGCAATCTTCACAGGCTCACGACAAAACCCCGTGAAATATCCGGGCTAGTGTAGCACTGCCGGGTGTGAGATTCAACACCAAAACAGACCACGGAGGTAATCATGCCCCCGGACTGCTGGGCCATGGCGCCACCCGCGTACTGTCATTACCGCGGAAGGGGGCTTGCGATAATGATGGGGGGAGGGCGGTTGTTTCTTGTGCAGGTTACTCAAGGTGGGGCCAAACAAACTCGCCTTTGGCTTGTGCAACGGTGTCATGGTACGCGCCATAGAACACACTGTTGGCGTCAAGCCACAGGGTGATGCGTCGCATTTCTTCCGGTGTTAATTCGACGTCATGATGTCCCGCCTCCAGCATGGGATACAGTTTTGATGCACGGGCGCCGACGTCGCCGGGGATGGAGTAGGAGGTTTTGTTGCGCTGTATCCCGTTGAAATTGCCGCCATGCTTCATCCATGCAAAGGGTATGAGCGAGTGAAACGCCTGCGACCAGCCGTGTTCACCGAAGGTGTTACCGTCGAGGTCGGGGGCATGTTCTTCGCGCTGATGGCAGGCAACACAGTTGGCATCGAGCACCGGCTGCACCAGCCGTGAAAATTGCAGCGGATACGCGCCTTCGGGCTCCGGTCGCAGTTGTGCGGGGGGCTTGCGCATTGCCAATGGCATTTCGGCGCGCTTGGGCGGGGCGGTGTGCCGTGGTTCATGGCAACCGGTACAGGACAAATGCTCGCCGGGATGCAGATAGGTGGCCGAGCGCATGGTCTGCACAGCGAGGCCGTCGCCATCCAAGGCCTGAAAATAGAAGGTGATGCCCGCGGGCGCTTCAAAGTAGACGCTGCCGTCTTCTTCAATTGGAACGGTGCCCAAAGCGCCCCGCGCAATGGATTCGTCGCCCGCGCCAATATTGGGTTGCAACGGCGCCGGTGTGGACTTGGCAAACAGCTGTATTACCCGCAGTTCCTTCAGTTCCGTTCCCTCCGGCCACGGCTGTAGCGAATCGTAAATATCCATAACCGAAACAAGCCCGGTCTCGGGCTGTTCCGATTCGTCTGGCTCGTAGCGGGTTTGTACCGGAATCACCGGGGGCGTGGGCCGCGGCTTGAGCGGGATCGGATCGGAGCAGGCGATATCTGTATCCCGATAAACCAATTCCCGGTTGCCGAACCCGTCAATAAGGTACATATCATGGTGCTGCTGGGCGGGATCGTATACCGCCAGATAGAAGTCTTCGCTCAACGGCCAGGGGGTTCCATACACCTGCCCATACCCGCCCTGTCCGCGTGGTGAATAGGGAATTCCGGGCCCCATCTCCGCTTCGGGGAACATGGCTTCGGGGGTAATACGCCGGAGCTGGCTTGTGGCGTGGTCGTCTTCAATGTGCAGGTCAATGGTAATCAGCGAACCAAAGTGTTGTCCATGATGGGTGGCGGCGGTGCCAATATACTTGTGGGAATCGGGGATGCCGCGCAAGTGCATTTGCATCCACGGGCGATGTTCCCGTACACGGGGATAATTGGCATGGGGCCCGCGTGGGTCCCGACCGTCAGGGTAGGTAAGCCACAAATGATGCGCAATGTCACTGTCCCGGTCTACATAGTCCCAGCGCGTATACACGATCATGCCGTTGTTGTCCACGCTTGGCAGCCATTCGTGGGTTTCATGGTAACTAAGCGGGCGGATAAAGCTCCCGTCACCGTCCATTTGATACATAACATAGGTGGGACACACACGACCACAGCGCAGGAACCCGCCGCGCCGTTCTGAGACAAAGGCGATGCGCCCATCCGGCAACCAACAGGGATGCATGTCGTTCCACGGGCCGTCGGTTAACTGCGTAAGGCCCGTGCCGTCAACATTGACCTTGAATACGTGATAGGCTCGTCCGGGATCCCACGGGTTTATCCAATAGTCACCCGGCTCTTCGGTACGATATGCATGGCGCGTATCGCCCCGGCATTCCACATAGGAAAACAAGATGCGTTCGCCATCAAAGGACAGGTCGGGAGACAAAAACGCGCCGCCCCGGGGGTCGCACGACTCGGTTAACCGGCCTTCGCCATCATAATAGAGTGTGGCGGGGCTGATGCCGCCGCGCAGCCGTTGCCCTGCAAGCCGCCCCTGTTCCACCACCGCATCGGCCAACACGTTGCGCGCACGGGGCGCGTCTGTAAAAGCGTCCTCCAGGATATATAATCCGCCGCCGGGTCGTGCGGCAATGCCATAGTACTGATCGCACATGTGCTCGAAAATGGATTTGTGACGCTTCAAAAACAAAATACGGTCAAAATCAAGCAGCGGATTGGAAAATGCCAGCGCCCGCCGCACAACACAAATCTCGTGAAAAAGGTCGCGTAATTCCCTTTCCCCGTCCAAAGGCGTTTCGCGGGACGCTCCCTGAGTCGCCAGTGCAAGCATAAGCAGGCTGTACTTTTCGGCATTCTCCGTCGTGTCCATCGCCTCCACACGCGGCCGCAGTGCGTTCAGGGCCGCTTTTTCGGCAGACAAGTCGGGAGCGTTGTCCATGCGCTGCAAATGGTCAAGCAACGCCCATGTGCGACGCCACACAATGTCAACCGGTGTTTTGTCCGAGGCCAACACCAGCGCTTCAGGGCGATGCGCTTCCCGGGCAAGCCGCTCATTGTTCCAGTTGGGCCGGTCCATGATTTGCCGCAACAGTTCATCAAATTCCCGGTCGCGTACCGCAGACAACGGCAGTTTCGGGTCCGTCTCTTTCTCCAGCGCGAGCACCACCACCTTGTCGGCCTCCAGTTGCGGCACATACAACCAGTTGCGGGCGAAGTCTATGCCAATGTCGGCCGGTGTTGTCAATTCATACAGGGTGCGCACAGTGCTGCGGTCCGATGAAATGAGCGCAATTTTTCCGCCCGTAAAATCAGAAACGACAAATGCGCCGTCGGCCAGCATCTCTATGCCGTCCAAGTTGGTAAAATGCGTTGCAACGTCAAAGGATTCCAGGGCGGACGATGATGCCTCGTTCTCATTGAGGTCCAGAGCAAATACTTCTTGCAATGTCCACGACACGGCATAGAGCACACCGTCCCGCACGGTGATGCCATTTACGCCTTCAAGTTCCGCGACAGTCTCGTGACGCTCTTCCTCCGAAATATCAAGCAAATGAACCTTGCCGGTGGCCGTATCCGATACATATACGTTGCCGCGCCACGCCGCCACATCATTCAGCCGTTCTGCGCCGGGAATATGATACACGGCTTCTCCGGCGCCGGTCTCCAGGCAAATTGCCAGCAAGCGGCTGTTGTCGGCAACATAGAGCAGTCCATCCAGTATGGCCATGCCCTTGGGCTGGTGCAACACAAAATCCGGCGTGCTTTCCACCCATTTCAACAAGTCCAGTGCGCCGTCCCGGTTCAGCCGGGAAATGAATCCTGCGCCCGTATCCTGCCAGTAGTGTTCCGAGGTCGTATTCATGTTGGACACGTAGGCCAACCCGGTATCCTGATCCACGACCACACATTCGGGTGTGGCGAATCCCTCCAATGTCATCACGTGCGTGGATTCCACCGTGCCCCAGGCAAGGCCAGGGATGGCAATACCAACGGCAACCATCACGAGTGCTTTCAACATAAACATGCCGGATACCCTTCAATACTGTATTGCAGTGCAGTTTCAACGCACAGCATGACGAATAAAACCAAAAAATATAGCCGTCCACCTCGGAACAGATGAACGGCTATGTAAAACGCTACCAGTTGCCATCAAGAACGACGCTTGCGCCGTATTGCCGTGATGCCTGCGGCGCCCAGTGCCAACGCAATCAATGAAAGCGTGGAAATGCCGCCTGCCGGCACCGCGCCTTCCGTAACGACAACATTAATGGGGCCATACGTCTCCACGGACTTGTCGCCATAGGGCGGTTCTTTGGGTACATAGTCGCAGGTATACAAACCAGTGTCACCCGGCTGCAACGACAGAATGTCCAGATTGCGCCGGTTGGCGCCGGTAATGCGTCCGTCATCTTCCAGTGGGACCCCGTCGCGATACCATTGCCACGGCGAATTCCATTTGGCGTGTTCCAGCACGGCAAGACGCAAAAAGCGCCCTTCCCAATGGGTTCCTTCGCCTGTGCGCGGCACGGCGTTCGGGTTTAATGCCGCACTCACATAGGCATCCACGCCATCGGGGGCGTAGTAGGCGTATATCTGCTCATTAGTCCAGCCGTTGCCGCTGGCATCGCCCGAATAGGCCAGCCATTCCGGGAAGAACGTAAAGTTTTCGTCAACGGCTTCGGCTGACCTGAAGTCAAAGGGAAATTCATCCACCTGATCCAACAAACTGACCAGTGTAACCGCGAGCAGACGGGAATTAAAATCGCCTAAGGTATAAAAGCCTGCCATGACGGTGTCCAAACCCGGCAGAATCGTAAGTGCCAACCCCGGGTCTTCACCATTGACGCCCAAAATGTACCGCATCATCGGCAGATTGTTTTCCCACGCAGCTTTAACTGCCGTGGCGTTAAGACCGCCAGTAGCGCTCAAGTCCAAGTCCGGGTTGTCAAGACATGCCTTGATGAGCGCGAATTCGTAATAATCCAACATGGCATTTCCCGGGATGACATAGGGTTCCTCGTCAATTTCGCCGTCACGCAGAAAGTCGCCATTGGC
>SKQZ01000211.1 GCA_007118765.1 Candidatus Hydrogenedentota bacterium | reverse complement strand
TTTGGCGCCGAGCTCGTGCTTACACCGGGCGAAAAAGGAATGCCCGGGGCCATCGCGGAAGCCGAACGGATTGCTGCTGAGCATCCGGAGTATTTTTTGCCGCAACAATTTAAGAACCCAGCCAACCCGGAAATTCATTTCAAAACAACCGGCCCGGAAATATGGGATGATACCGGCGGCGACCTTGATGTGTTTGTGGCCGGCGTCGGCACGGGCGGCACGATTACCGGCGTATCACGGTATATAAAACAGGAAAAAGGCAAATCCATTGAAAGCGTTGCCGTGGAACCCGCCGCTTCGCCGGTATTATCGGGCGGTCAGCCGGGCAAACACAAGATTCAGGGCATTGGCGCAGGCTTTAAGCCGGACGTGCTTGACATGGCACTGGTTGACAAGGTGGAACCCGTAACCGACGACGAGGCCTTTGACATGTCACGGCGACTGGCCAAAGAGGAAGGCATTATCTGCGGCATCAGCTGTGGTGCGGCAGTTTCGGTGGCTCTGCGATTGGCCTCACAAGATGCCTATGAGAACAAGACCATTGTCGTCGTCTTGCCTGACTCCGGCGAGCGTTATTTGTCAACGCCGCTCTTTCAATCCTGATATAGTCACCAAACCCCATATACCATGCGTTATACAGTAGCGTTGCCAACAGCACAAGATTAAGATCGTATACGGGCATAAGTGCTTTTGCTTTCCTGAGCCCCGCGTCGGGCGTAGAGTTTTGTTGGGACGGACAGGTGGCCGCGCCAAGTGATGCCGTGGCATCTGTGCTCATAAACTCAAGCGATAACGTATCGAGCAAAACAGGCCTGTGACAATTGGCGTTTGCGCTGAAAGACGTAATAGTTATGGTATAGAGCTGCGCAAGCATCATATTGTGATGTCCGCCACTCAGTGCATCGCGAATACCGCCTGAATTACTGCAGTGAGATACAAAAGATGAATTGTGCGCCGTATACTATTTTTTCCGTGTTTGCATTACCAATTTTGTTAATATCCGGCTAGACACAGCAATGCAGGCCATTGCGGCTGCCCATGTGGCTTGACAAAGTTGACAAGCGGGGTATGTCTTCTGTATAATTCTGCACAATACCTTTTAATTGATAAATTGTGAAGTATACGATAAAGTGCGGTTTCACATACTTTATTTAGCAACCCAATGCTTCGTCTAACAACAAAGGAAAACGGACTGATGGAAAGAGAAGCAAAAGCCTACACGACGTTTGAAGCAGCAAAAGTCTGTCACGTCACACACCACAGCATTAAGAACTGGATCAAGCAGGGCTTAATCAAAGCATCCCGAACGCCGGGTGGTCACTATCGCATATTGGAACATGATTTGGACGCATTCCGGGAGCAGTTTGATATGTTCCCGCGCGACAAAGTTGTTGGCCACAAGCAGGTCATGATTGTGGACGATGACCCGGACGCCTTGGCGTTGATGGAACGGCTGTTGACCGACGAAGGGTGCGAATTGATCAAGGTAAGCAATGCCACGGAAGTCGGATTAAAGGCCGCCCAGTCAACTCCGGATCTCATTCTGCTTGATTTCCTTATGCCGGAAATCAACGGGTTTGAAGTATGCCGTGCGTTGCGCACAAACGAAACGACACGCAATATCCCCATCATGGCCGTCACCTGTTTGGACAAAGAACATGACATTGAACGTATCTTTGCATGCGGCGCCGATGACTACCTTGCCAAGCCCTTTAAGGTGGATCAGTTTTTGACGAAAGTACGCGATTTGTTGAACAAAAAGGACTCGCGGGGCTAACAGGTGTGTTCACACCATCGTGTTATTCTCAGAGCATCTTGTTGATTCAGGTGACCAGCGTTCGTACCCGATAGGGACGCTGGTCTTTTACGTTTGGAAGCGTGCCATACATGGACAAGAAAACGATACGCACCAGTATTGAGAAACGTTTTGTGATGTCCATTCTTTGGGTGGGCGTTATCCCCATGATACTCGCCCTGTTGATCGGCTATGTTGCGGCACGCGAAGGCCAACAGATTGCGGTGCGCCAAAACCTTGCCACCGCCGCCAGTAAGACCGTGGACGGGATACGGCTTGCCGTGCGCGAACGGGAACGCATAATTGTGCGTATCGCGCAGATGCCCGAAGTTGTGGCGTATCTCCGCAGCCATGGCGCGGGGGAAGACTTTGACGAGGCCCCGGTACTGGAACGGTTTGCCTTGGAATCCAAAGCCAGCGCCACACGGGAATCTATTTTTTGTCTGTATGACGCCACCGGCGAACCTGTGGTAACACAAGCAGGATTGGAGGCGCCCACAATCTCCAATTTGGATGCCATTGATCGCCCCCGTTTTGTGGACTTGCAATATCTGCCTGCGCAAAACCGGTATGCCGCCTTATTGGTTACCCCCGTGAAAGACCCTGACTCCGACACTATTCTCGGTTATTTGGGGGAAAGCCAGAACATCCATGAACTCCTGATGTTGATGCTTACCGAGGGGGACGGCGCAGCCCCCTACCAGAGCGACCGGTATGAGATTCTGGTTCTTGACGGCAACACACAATTCGTAGTCTATTTGGACGAACACGCTGCCATAACACCGCCGCCGCCCACATTCTCCGAATTGAATCCGGGACTGCGCGACCGCATTCTTGCGTCCCCGGAGCGAGACCAAGACTCTTTCATGTTGTGGAGTTATGATTCCCGCGGCACCAAACAGCCGGTATTGCTGGCTTACCGGCGTCTCACGCCGGACCTGCCGGTATACATAGCCGCCCACCGCCCCACCCCGGAAGTTTTTGCCATTATCAACCGCGCCGCCATCGCCACCATTTTGGCGAGCGCCCTGCTCATTGGCGTGTTTTGCGCCATTGCATACCGCATTGTGAACAACACCATTATTCAGCCCGTATCGCTGCTTAATGAAGGGGCTCAGATCATCCGTCAAGGCGACCTCGACTTGAAACTGAAGGTTGAGACCGGCGACGAGATAGAAGAATTGGCCTCCTCTTTTAACCAGATGGCGGCAGCATTGCGCGCCAATGTACATCGGCTGCGTTCGTCGGAGGAAAAATATCGCAATCTGGTGACATCCATGCGCGACGGCGTTTTCCAGACAACGGGGAACCACATTATCACGTTCATCAATCCTGCCGGTGCGGCCATACTGGGTTATGACAATATTGGGGAGGTGCTGGGCCGTTCGTTGCGCGAGTTTTTCGTACACGAAGAAGAATTTGAGCATGTAGCAGGCGAGATATCGGAAGAGCCGTATATTGAGAGCGTTCGTATCTGGCTCAAACAGCACAATCAAAAGGACGTGTGCGTTGAGATGTCGGGCATCCGCCTTTTTGGCGCCCGGGGCGAACTGACGGGCATTGACGGCGCCTTCCGCGACGTATCACGCAATGTGCGCCTTGAGAAGGAAGTATCGGATCGGGCCGAACGTATGGCGGCCATCAATCAGATCGCCAATGCTGTGAACGCCAGTTTGGAGCCTGAACGCGTTTATGCAAATCTTACGCGTGAGGTGCGCTGGCTGGTGAACTTCGATTATGCCGCTGTATCGCTGGGGCTGGATGACGGCACCTTTGAGACGAGACAGCTCTGGCCGGAACCGCGTGAAGGCCACGAACAGTTTCCCAGGATTGATGACAATAACAGTTGCACGGGCTGGGTAGCACGCGAGGAACGATGCCTCATCGTTGACAACCTTGGGGAGAGCACCAGCGAATTTGCCTTTCAGTTTCCTGCGGAAATCAAAAGTTGTCTGTGTGTTCCATTGCATGCGGAACAGAAAATTATCGGCGCGTTGCACTTTGGTTCGAAGCAGGCGGCCAGGTTTACCGAAGAAGATGCGCACATGCTGGAACAAATTGCACCCCACCTGGCTTCCGCCATACGCAATGCCCGTCTGCTGGAACATTTGCGCCAAGCCCTGGAAGAAGCCACACAAGCGCGGAAAAAATTGCACGCCGCGAACGAAGAGCTGAAATCGTTGGACGAAATGAAAACGAACCTGCTTTCAAATGTATCGCATGAATTACGGACGCCCTTGGTGGCGGTCATGGGGTACACGGACATGGTACTGAACGGTAAGGTAGGCCCAACCAACGATCTGCAGCGGGAATATCTCGGCATCACGCTGCGCAATGTTGAAAAACTTGTTTCGCTAATCGAAAACCTGCTGGACTTTTCACGATTGCACAAAGGCGCCGAAGAGCTCGTTTTCACGCGGTTTGACTTGCTTGAGTGTATCAACGCCAGCATGCAGAGCGTAAAGCCTGTCGCAGACGGTCGCAAGATCGAGTTGACCCTTCATGCCCATGATTCCGACGACACCCCCATATCGCCACCGCTACTGGTGGAGGGCGACAAGGGCAAGCTCGGACAGGTATTCAACAATCTGCTTTCCAACGCCGTGAAGTTCAACAAGAACGAGGGCAAGGTGACTGTTGACGTAGAGGTACGCAAGGATACCGCTCACATTGCCATATCCGATACCGGCATTGGGCTGCCCGAAGAAGCGTTGGACAGGATTTTCATGCGTTTCTATCAGTATGATGCTTCTTCCACCCGCAAGTACGGCGGCACAGGCATCGGCCTATCCATTGCACAGGATATTGTGCGGCTTCACGGCAGCCGTATAACGGTTTTCAGCAAAGTGGGCGAAGGCTCAACTTTTCGTTTTTCGTTGCCATTGCATTTGGGCTCCAGCGCCTCTGATACATCGGACGAAGAAGTACGGCCCCTGCCCACAGAGACGCATCTGCTCATAGAGATTGTCTCGCAGGACCGTGCTTTGAGCGCACAATTGCGTAATTCGCTGGTCTCAGAAGGCATGGACATTATTCATGCCATTTATCCGGCTGCCGCAATTTCAATGGCACAGCGCTACAATCCCGATTGCATACTTGTGGATACGGAATCGGGGCCTTCGAGCAGTCTATTGCTGGATGACTTGCTGACAAAGCCACTGGCGGTAAGTGCCCCCATCATTATGTTGACCGACGACGACGACCTGTATAACCGGTACGCCCATCACGTTGCCGCGCGTATCAAACGCAGTTTTCGAAAGAGTACTCTGCTCAGCGGCATTCACTACGCGCTGAGTCAGGGTGTGCCCAGCGGCCACAACCTCGGCAATAAGATTTTGTGCGTTGATGATGACCCGGAAAACGCCACCTTTATCTCCCGTTGTCTGGCGGAAGACCAGTATACGGTGGACTGCTGCGACTCGGGGGAAAAAGCGCTTGAGATGGCGGCAAGCGGCCAATACTGGCTTGTGTTGCTTGACATCGCCATATCGGACATGGACGGCTGGAAAGTATGCCAGCGCCTGAAAGGCAATGGCGAACTTGCAGGCATTAAAGTTTATGTCGTAACGGCCAAATCGGTGGAAGCCGAGTCACAAGCATTTCGCGAAAGCGGCGCAGACGGCTATCTCCTCAAGCCTTTCAAAGCGGATGACATTGTCTCCGTAGTGCGCTCTTTCGATGTGCAACGGGACCGTTCGCAATTTCTTTGAACATTTTCGGAGGGGACGGGACGGTCAATGGCATGCAACCATTGACAGCCGACATTGACCCCCGCGCCGGGCGATGTCGGCAAGTTGTTTTACCACCGGTCAATAGGCTATAAAATGGGTACTTTCGACGCTCCTTACGGTGCATTTCCAACTCCACACTGAAAGCCGTCTGATGTCTGTCCACAACCAAAACATAGATGACCATGTGTTTCCACAGGCCATAACGGGCAAGCCGTTTCTTACGCTGTGGCGGTTTAATCGACCCTATATACGGCGTTACGCCGTTGGCGCGGGTCTTGCCCTGCTGTTTGTGTTTATCAACATGGTCTTTCCGTTGGTAGTGCGTGCCATTGTTTTCGGGTTTGATGAACAGAGGCTTAGTGCACCGCGACTTGCCGGTTATTTCCTGTTGCTCATCGGCACGGCTGCCGGCGCCGGAATCGCCCGCTACTTCCAACGCACGCGCATGATAGGCGCGTCACGCTTGTTTGAATATGAGTTACGCAACGCCTACTTTCATCGCATACTGACCCTGCCCGCACGGTTCTTTCATCGAACGCCCACGGGGGACATCATGACCCGCGCCACCAGCGACATCAATCATGTGCGCGATTTCATCGGTCCCGGCGTGATGGGCACGGTGGACATGGTGTTAATCCCGTTCACCTTGGGGCTGATGATTTATCTGAGCCCGCAGCTCACGCTATGGGCACTGCTACCCTTGCCGGCACTAACGATAATCGTTTATTTTCTTGTCCGGTTTATGCACCGGCAATCGCAAATTGTGCAGGAAATTTTTTCGACCATATCGGCACGTACCCAGGAGAACCTCGCGGGGGCGCGTGTTGTTCGGGCATACGCCATTGAAGACCGCGAAACAAGCGCCTTCGAAGATATCTCGCAAGAGTATCGGCACGCCAACATCGTATTAGGGGCCATCACCTCCTTTGCGTGGCCGCTTATTGATTTTCTGGTGGGCATCACCATACTGCTCATCATTTATCGGGGCGGGCTGATGGTAATTGAAGGCAGCCTCGCTCTCGGCGATTTCACTGCATTCATGGTGGTGACCGCCATGCTCGCCTGGCCTCTGGTGCAATTCGGGTGGGTGCTGACCCTCTATCAGCGCGGCGCCGTGAGTATGAATCGTATCAGTGAGATTCTGAATGCCTCCGTGGACATCACGGACAACGAGGCCACTTGTCAGCACATCAAAATTGAGCAAGGACATATCCGGTTTGAGGATGTATATTTTCGTTACGCCGTTGAAGACGAGTCGGACAACTCCTGGACACTTGCGGGCATAGACTTTGAAATTGCACCGGGCAAAACCCTGGCCATTGTGGGGCCCACCGGTTCAGGCAAATCAACCATCATTTCGCTGTTATCCCGCGAATATGACCCTGATCGCGGCGCCATCCATATTGACGGGCATGATATTCGCCGCTATCCCCTGCAAACACTGCGTACCGCATTGGGCTGTGCGCCTCAGGACACCTTTATTTTTTCCGACAGCATTCGCGAGAACATTCGACTTGCCAAGCCCGACATGGACGAAACGGCCATCCGCCGCGTCTGTGACATCGCTTGTTTTTCGGCTGACGTGGAAGAAATGCCGGAAGGCATGGACACCCTGCTCGGCGAACGGGGCATCAACCTGTCGGGCGGTCAGAAACAACGGCTCATGTTGGCGCGGGCCTTGGCACGTGATCCGATAATTCTGCTGCTGGATGATACGCTCAGCAGCGTGGACGCGGATACCGAGCGCGCAATCTTACACGGTTTGCGCGATGTTATGTCCGCACGCACCAGCATCATCATCTCGCACCGTGTTTCTGCGGTGGCGCACGCCGACCACATTATTGTGCTCGACAAGGGCCGTATTGCGGAACAGGGGCAACACGAGGACCTTATCACCGCCAACGGCGTGTATACGCGCATGTATCGCCGACAGATGCTGGAAGCCCGTCTGGAGCAGGAGTCATGAGCGAAGGCTATCACATAGACGACGAACTGCAACAACGTTCGTATGACAGTCGCTTGATGCGGCGCCTGCTTGCATACACGCGCCCCTACCGCAGATACATGTATGTGGCAACGGTGTTGTTGCTGGCCGTATCCGTACTCAGCAACATAACGCCCCTGCTTATCATGCGCGCCGTAGACCGGTATATCAACAATCCCGCCCGCACACTGTTGGAAGGGGAGCCTGAACAAGGCGCCGAGGCCCTGCGCGCCGCCATGGAAGCCGATATGCGCGGGTTGCTGCTCGTGGCCGCCGCCCTTGCCGCGCTCATGATTACCCAAGCACTGGTGCGCTATTCGCAAGTCTTTCTGGTGGCGATAATCGGTCAGCAATGCATGTACGACATGCGGTTGGAGCTGTTTAACCATTTGCAGCGTCAGCCACTGCGTTTTATTGACCGCAACCCCGTTGGCCGACTGTTGAACCGCATCACCAACGACATCGAAAAAATCCAACAAACCATCGTGGGCGGCGTGGTGGCGGTGATCAGTGATATGTTGACAATTGTGGTGGTGTTGTTTGTTATGCTTTATGTGAATTGGCTACTGGCGCTGATAGCCTTGAGTCCGGTTCCCTTTATTCTGGCAACGAGCGTGATATTCAGGAAATATGCGCAACGTTCTTTTCTTGAGGCGCGTCGCAAGATTGCGCGAATCACCGCATGGATGCAGGAACATATCAGCGGCATTTCCATTGTGCAACTGTTCGGCAGAGAGCGTTTCGCATATCGGGAATTCAAACAGCGCAACGCCGACCACCGCAACGAATGGTTGCGCCAAGTGCGCAACTTCGCCATTTACTTCCCGACAGTCGAGTTTTTCAGCACGGTGTCCACCGCTCTTATCATTCTCTATTGCGGCATCATGTTCATGATGGTGGGCGAAGAACAGAGCGGACTGGCATCGGTGGGCACCATCTTTGCGTTCATTATGTTGTCCGACCGTTTTTTCGGCCCTATTCGCGCCCTGGCAGACCGCTACAATCTGTTGTTGGAAGCGATGGCCTCGTCCGAGCGGGTGTTCAAGTTACTCGACACGGCCCCGGACATTGTGGACACGCCCAATGCGCTCCCCGCGCCCCGGTTTGAAGGGCGGGTAGAGTTGGACGGCGTCTGGTTTGCCTATGATGAACCGGGCCGGGACAACGCCAAGGATGCGCGCTGGATTCTGCGCGACGTATCGCTCCATATCCAGCCCGGCGAACACGTTGCCGTGGTGGGCCATACCGGGGCAGGCAAAAGTACGTTGTTAAACCTGCTTTCCCGGTTCTATGAACGCCAGCAGGGCGCCATCCGTATTGACGGACGGGATATACGCGACTATCAGTTGCGCTCGTTGCGACGTCAAATCGGCGTGGTTCTTCAGGATCCCTTCCTGTTCTCCGGCACTGTGGAGGCAAATATACGGCTTGGAAACGCTGAACTGTCCATGGAGCGCATTCGTGAGTGTGCGGCCTATGTAAATGCTGCCGAATTCATCGAAGCGCTGCCCGGCGGTTACCAATACCACGTGGGTGAACGGGGATGTAATCTTTCCACGGGACAGCGGCAGCTCATTGCTTTTGCACGGGCCATTGCCCATGATCCCGCGATTCTTGCCCTTGACGAAGCCACTTCCAGCGTGGACTCGGAGACGGAACGCCTTATCCAGGCAGCCATTGAAAAACTGTTGCGGAGCCGCACCAGCATTGTCATCGCCCATCGTCTTTCCACCATACGCCATGCGGACCGCATTATTGTGATGCATCACGGAAGTATTCGCGAGGTGGGCACACACGACGAGTTGATGGCCAAAGGCGGGCTTTACAGCGCCCTGTACGAACTGCAATACTGTGATCAAGCCCTTAATTGAATGTCATTGCAGGTTGTGCAAGACCGTCTACAGGGTTTCGATGGTTATATGTGTGTTCGTATACACACAGATATCGGCGGCAATACACAGCGATTGTTCCACAATGTCATGTGCGTTGAGTTCGGTGTGTTTCGCGAGCGCCCGTGCCGCGGCAAGCGCATAGGGGCCGCCGCTGCCAATGGCGAGTATGCCGTCTTCCGGCTCAATAATCTCCCCGCCGCCCGAAATCAGGAGAGACATGTCGCGGTTGCTCACGGCAAGCAGCGCATTGAGTTGTCGCAGGTACTTGTCCGTGCGCCATTCTTTGCCGAGTTCCACGGCAGCACGGAGCAAATTTTTGTTAAACTCTTTGAGTTTTCCTTCAAACCGTTCAAACAGCGTAAACGCATCCGCCACAGCGCCCGCAAACCCCGCGAGCACTTCGCCGTCGGCCAGTCTTCTGATTTTGGTGGCATTGCCTTTCATTATGGTGTCGCCGATGCTGACTTGTCCGTCACCGCCCATGGCGACGATGCCGTCTTTTCGCGCAGTCAATACGGTTGTTCCCTCAAAAGAGTGGGTCATCGCTATTCTCCCATGTTGCCTTGGCCCGGATGGCTCACCAAACTACTGGTGTGCCTGTTATCGTTTCACATAAAATCCGCTGAAATATGTGGGCCACAATGCTTGCAAAGCCTATCACGGCGCTGTGGCACATCGCAAGATTACGGATTGGGTGGGGATTTGGCACAAACCACTTGTTCGTAGTCATAAACACCGGCCACAACAGACCCGGGCGGCGTCACCAGAAACAGGGACTCGTCCCAATGACCTGCAACAAGCGCTTCAATGAGCCGTATGCCGCCGGGAATGGTGCGCATACGCTTGCCCGTGTCGGCGATATACGTCTTGATTTTCTCCACCAATTCGGGCACATGGGTTTCGGGCACATCCAGAAACGGGACCTCCGGGCTGTCGTGATGCGCCGTCATGGCTTCCATCAGATAACACGCGTTCTCCTCGCCATACGTGGCCGCCAGTTCAGCAAAGGAAAACCCGTTCTGATCGTAGGTGCGGGTATTGCCGTCGGACAGGAACGAATCACCCCGCTCCGAATAACCGACGGATGTCCATGCCTGACTCGGATTCTTTCCGAAGTGTTCTTCAAAGCCCTCTTTGGAACCGAGAAAGAGCGTGGTACAGTCATGAGCGCGGGGCATTACCAGCGGGAAGGTGTTCGCCTTCAGGCCGATGGTGGCGTTCCCGCAGATGCCGTAGACCAACACCACCGCGTCATAGGCAATTCCGCTTATTGCAGTAGCGTCAATTTCCTCCTGCAAGATCTCCCGCAGCCGCGGCGGATGATCATGCTCCCCTTTGGGCAGGAATACCAAGTCCAAGGTATTGCTGCTTCTGGCGGCACACCAGGATACTTCGCGGGTGAGTACGTTGCATGCAATTACCTTCAAACGCATCACGGCGTCTCCGGCGGCGGCGAAATGGCCACACGCAAGCCTTGATATCGGCTGTTGTAATCGGGCCAGTTCCAATAACGGTCGGCGGCGCGGCAATGATTGCGGGGATAGCGCCAGCTTCCGCCACGACCGACCCGATAAGCGCCTGAGGAAGCCCCGAGCGGGTTGGCCAGCCCGCTTCCTGCGTAGTATTCGGCATCATACCAATCGTGACACCAGTCCCATGTGTTCCCGGCCATATCATAAGCGCCTGCCGGGCTTGCGGCGTCCTGCGTTGCCACATCGGGTTCGCTCAGCCGAACGGGGTTTGTCCCGTTGTACCAGCCCACCGGCGCGGTGTAGGGCATGGAGCGCAGTTCCAACGGGTTTGCATAGGTATCTTCATAGAAGTTGGCCTGTGACTGTTCCAGGGTGTCGCTGGTCACACCATACCGCCAGTGTCGGCGTCCGTCCCACGCGGCCGCCCGCTCCCACTCGGCTTCGGTGGGCAGACGATATCCATTCGGAACCGGACGAATGCGCTCCCATGTGTCCGTGTCATAGCAAGGCGTGAGGCCATTCATTTCGCTCAACCAATTGGTATATGCCGCTGCGCCATACCACGTTATCAAGACAGCAGGGTGATCATCCATTGGAAAGGCCGTGCCATTATGGCCATCGCGGGTTAACGCCTCAAAATCTCCGCCGCTAAACCTGATCAGCGCACCTTGCGCACTGGCAAATGTTTCGGCAATGGGCTTGTTATAAGCGTATACCTTGCCGCCGTCGTAGGGACCGCCCTCTTGATTCTGCAAATAACCGCGTGACAGCGCCCAGTTGAGAACCGTCACATACTCGCGGTTTGTTACGGGATACTTGCCAATGCCGTATTCATCCAAATATACGGTATGAACAGGCAGCTCATCGGGTTGGCCCTCGGAGTCGTAAGGACGACCCATTTCAAACCATCCCGCCGGCACAACCACCAGTTCTGGATTGGGGGGCGGTTCCGAAGAACAGCCCCAAAACAGACACAAAACAAAGGCGGCAAACAACATGCTCGCTGCCCCACGGAGGAAATAAATACTACTCATTGAATATCATGCCTTGTATGTTGTACGTTGCGCAGGTTGTCTGTAACGTCAACTCGCCCACCATGTCATTGGGCATCAAGCGGGTTTCGCGCAAACGCTAAACATCCATACATATTATACCCGGCCTGCCGCCAGCCTGCAAACACAACAGTCGATGTCCGAAGACATTGACGGCAATAACTGCGGCAAATATGGCCGCATGGGGTATGGGCGACACTATGTTCGTGCCGTGTCAGCGAGCCATTTTTCATGTTCGGCGGTCAGTTCCGCCACAATTTGCGGGTGTTCCCCGGCGAGGTTGCGCGTCTCGCCCGGATCGTCAGCGAGATTACTCAACCACAACTCTTCGCCGGGCACGACTTCGTTTTCCAAGGGCGTGGCGGGCGCATTGCGCACGAGTTTCCAGTCGCCTTTCAAGACGGCCCATTGTTCCCGCAGCTTCCAGTGAACAGTTTCATGGGGCGAGCCCGCATTTTCGCCTTCGATAATATCCATGATATCGTGTCCGTCCAGTGTGCGGTCAGGCAATTCGAGGCCACACAACCCGGCAATGGTAGGCAGCCAATCCATGGCGGTTGTTGTTTGATGGCGCACCTCATTTTCGGGGATTACGCCGGGCCACGACACAATACACGGCATGCGTACGCCGCCTTCAAAGAAATTAAACTTGTTGCCCCGATACGGCCCGGCACTGCCGCCACCCCAAAAGGCACGTTCCTCAAGCGAATGCCCGTTGTCGCTGAAAAATAATATGATGGTGTCTTCGCGCAGACCGAGTGCATCCACCTTATCCATGACCCTGCCAATTTGGGCATCAAGGTTTGAAACAAAGGCGGCGTACCGCTTGCGCGGCTGTTCCAACTCGCCTTCATACAGTTCGTCATATTCCTGTTTGGCCTGCATGGGGTAATGCGGCAAATTGTACGGCAGATACAGGAAAAACGGATCGTCTTTGGCTTCATCCAGGAACCGCAGCGCTTCCCGTGTCATAAGATCAGGGAAAAACTTGCCGTCTTCACGCACCATTTCGTCGTTGCGCCACAGGTCATGGCGGTTTGGGCCGCTCCAATAGAAGAAATGCGAGTAGTTGTCAATACACCCCTGCTTATGCCCGAAGTATTCATCAAACCCCCGTTTAATCGGGCTCATTTCCGGGAGCATGCCCAAATGCCATTTGCCAAACGCCGCAGTGCGATAGCCTGCTTCTTTGAACAGTTGCGGCATGATGATCTCGTCAGTGGGCAGCCCCACCGTGCCGCTGGCATTTCCGGTCAACCCGTTGCGTTGGGGATAACGCCCGGTAAGCAACGCGCCCCGTGAAGGGGAACATACCGTGGAAGCGACGTAAAACTGCGTAAATCGTACGCCACGCGCAGCCAAGGCATCTGTATACGGCGTGCGCAAGTCTTTCGCCCCATAACACCCCACGTCAACGGAGCCTTGGTCATCTGTCAACATGACAATTACATTGGGACGCCGCTTTCGCTGCTCTTTTTGTTGTGATGCACCAAGGGCCAATTGCGTTGCGCCAACACCGACTGTCGTCAAAAACATGCGTCTACTTGCCTCCATTGCGTTGTTCTCCTGTTTACTTACTGTGCTCAATGAGCACCTATTATACCGATAACGGGGGCGGGGTTATCCAAACGAAACGCGCATTTCTTCGGCGTGAACCCGCACATGAACACGTTGCGCTTCGCTTTCCAGCAACTCGCCTCCTTCAATATGGCCTGGTTGCTTCTCTGTATGGAAGGTTACGGTTGCCTTTTCACCATGTTTCATATCCGAAAACTCAATCATACCGTCCCGGCGACGCATCTTGAGAGCCGAAATATCGTACAGACGCACCGGCCAGGGATAGTCGTGTTGCACGAGAGAAGCCAGCATAATGACCGGGACTTCCAGCCAGTCGGCACGTATCGGCCCAATTTCCAGCCAACCATTGCGTAGGCACGCCACCGCGTTACGCACTTGCACATCAGCGCATGTTTCGCGCAACAACCACGTTACGCGCTGATTGCCGTCGGCAACACATTCCACCATCTCCGCTTTGTTTTTTTCGCTCGGCAACGTGAATTGCATCACCTCGGCTTTGGAAAGAGCGCCTGTCGCCCTGTACAGTTCGCCGCCCATGCGAACGCCGGGTTTGACGCTTTCTTGGGAGGCATCCGTAAACAACAGTTCAACACGTTCTATACGAACCGGCTTGACCAAACCGGCAAACGCTATGTCAACAGCAAGTTGCGTCTGAATGTCGGAAGACTCATCGGTATATATGGTGCCATCATGCGCTGCCGCGGGGACTTCCAAGGGGAGCAGGATATGTTGTGCCCCGTCTGTCAGCATGTGTTCCACTTTATCCGACTCATACAGTGTGTTTCCCCGGGTATCGGTCATGCGCCCCTGCATTTCGATGGCGCCGGCGGTTTCTTCTGCTGTAACGTGGATGCGGCACAGATATGACTTTCCCGGTGCGCACCGATAATAGGCCACCTGATTTCGACTGCCCCTGGGTATGGCAACAAGAACCTGCTGACCGGACTCTTCCGATGGCGCCAGTGTAATGCCCGGAGCATCCCAATGCCATGTCACATCGGAACCTCGCACCTCACAGGCCATCAACATTTGCTGTGGCGGCCTGTCTTGGGCGCCTGCATGCCGCGCCGCATAGAGCGAAAGATTCGGGTCATCGTTGAATGTGTCGCCCTCAACACCGGCAAGGTGTAAGGTGCGTGTCAGAGCCTCGCCGACGATATGATGCTTGACAGGAATGCGCTGCCCATCCCGGGCGCCGCCGTAGCCATAAGACATTGCGCTGGGTGCATTCGGCGTCATGGTAGTTGCGACACACATGTCCGCAGCCACATTATCAATTCCAAGGGTGTCAAGAAAACAATCGCGGGTGGCACTGTATGACCGCACAGCCAGTCCCGCCTCTGTGATTGCGAAGAAAATACCGCCCAAGCCATGGGAGCCCTCCTCAAGATTATGGCTGGGATCAAATCCGCCAATCCGGCCATTGGAGACATAAAGAACGGAATCCCTGTCAACCATTTCATAGTTATGATTATGGCCGTGCATCCACGCTATGACCTGCGGATTGTCCGCAAAGAGGCGAAGCAACACTTCACTGTTGACAACACCGCGATACCCGTCCTCAAACGGCCCGGTGGTGCCGGTAATGTTATTGTGTGACAAGAGGACGGTGGTCTTGTCCCTGTGAACACGCAGGTCAAGGGCAAGCCACTCGAGTGTTTCCTGGGTGACATAAATGGCACGTATCATTTCAGGTACGGAAACAAAATGGATGCCTTTGATGTCAAAACTATAGTAGGGGCGACAGGGCATACTGCCCAAACGACAGCACAGGTCTTCATGATCGCCGTCGCGCGCGCCGATAATTTCGTGGTTGCCGGGTATGTAAAAAAACGGGAGCGCCCCTGCGGCATTGGCAATAATATCAAGCCAGTGATGGCGCGCTTCCTCGCCATCCGCGCCACGCAGGTTGCCATGATAGGCATCTCCCGTATCGATAAACAGGTCGAGATATGGAAAGCGTTTCAAGATGCGTTCCATGGCACGGCGCTGCTCTTCCGGATCGGGTTGTTGCGCATTATCCCACCCGAAATGTGCATCGGACACAATGAATCCCTGCAAGCATGGCTTTTCTGTGGCAGACAACGTATCCGCATACACATCGGCCTGCCACGAACGCGGCCCCAGGGCCGTGATTGATGCTGCGGAAAGCCCGCACAAGAACTGCCTTCTGTTTAGCATGACATTACCTTCTTCTGTGGGTTGGTCGAGTTTTATTGCGTGGTTTCCGGTCCGTGTCCCGGAGGATACGCACGGGACATATCCAAATCGGGCGCGTTATAGTGTTCCAAATAGCGTATAAAATGGACGCGCTCTTCCGCCGGCATGCCCGGCACCGGCAGCATCGCCATAATACGATCTATTGCCTGTCGGGCTTCGATTGCCGCCAATTCTTGGGAATCCGTAACGTTTGTGTATTGCTTCGGATCACATTCATCCCCACAATAATAAAAGTCGCCTCCATAGTCAACGCTGTTGTTTTCGAGCATCCAGTTTCGGGTGCGTACCATGCGAAACTGTCCCATATAACTGAATATCCAATCGCGTATGCCCTCGGTGCGGCCTTCCAATATCGGTATGATGCTGTGACCGTCCGCGGCGCAATAGTCAATTG
>SKQZ01000424.1 GCA_007118765.1 Candidatus Hydrogenedentota bacterium | reverse complement strand
TGGTATGACACCATCCGATGTTGGCGTTGTGGCCTTTGAAGATGAACGGGCCGCCGGGGAATGTGCCGCCAATCACGTCCAAGCCCTCTTCACTGCGCAACTGTGCTTCGTACCACGTTACCTGGCCGTCCCACGGCATGTGGCTGTTGATGGCAAGCCGGGTGGCGCCGTCCGCGCTTCGTGTCGGCCCCACGGCCCACGCGTTTGAGCCAATGGGCAATCCGCGACCGAAGGGGTTGTCCTCGATGGCGTTGAAGGCGACAATGCCGGACTTGTCTATATCAATCGCATCTTCATCAAGTACGCGGATGAGCTCGCGGTGCAATTCGTAAAAGAACGGCGCTTTCAACATGACGCCTGCAATGATATCCTTGCCGGTCACGGGTAGGGTCAGGTGTGGCATTTTCTCCGGATGCAATGCGGCAAAGTGGGTGATGCCTTCTGCATAGGCTTCCACAACGGCCCGCAATTCCGGGCTCAGGTCGGACTCATACTGCGCCTCCGTAAATTCCCGTATGCGAAACCATGAAACAAGATAATCAAATTTTGCCCAGTTGCGGCCGAGTTTGCGCGCCAACTCGCCCCGTATGGTCAGGATGGCCTCTTCCATGTAAACCCAGTCATCTTCACTGTGGGCGTAAGCGAGGCCATAAGCGACATCGGCGTCTCGTACGCCGAAGATATGCGGCACTCCCCATGTATCACGCAGAATGCGGACATCGTATTTGTCGCCGGCAGGGATAAAGGCGGCATAATCCTGTTCGCTTTCCAAGCAACCGAGACTTAGCAGCGGAAGGGTAAGCAACAGGAATGACGCAATCAGTTGGCGCGTGCAACGATGGTTGATATTTTTCATAATGGGCATCCTCCTTTTGAGATGTTCGGGCTAGTATAATTGAGCTGCCATGTGTAGTCCAAAAACAACTGGATGGATTTGGCTAGGCAACTCGCACTCCACCAGTCAAACCATGTTTTTTTTGCTTGAAATTCTGCTGTTGCTGTGTTAGAATACAAGTGGTTCGTAAAGTTGAAGAGGGTTTGTTAATGGAGGTAATACATCCCGTTCCGATACAATCCCAAGCAGGTTGGAGGTCTTGCTGTTGTCGCCGGGGTAATTGGTTACCGCCATTCGGTCTTCATTAGCATTTTTGTTGTGTTGTTGAAGTTGGTGTGTTACAAGAGATTAAGGAGAATTTACGATGTTAAAAAAACACAAAGGTTTTACACTTATTGAACTGCTGGTCGTGATAGCGATCATCGGTATTCTGGCGGCAATCCTGCTGCCCGCACTGGCACGTGCACGTGAGTCGGCACGCAGGGCCAGTTGCCAAAACAACCTGCGGCAATGGGGCCTCATCTACAAGATGTATGCCAACGAATCACCAGGCGAATCATGGCCGCCCATGACGGTTGCCCTTGCGCCCGGCGGACAGACCATAGACTGCAACAACCAAGGTACAAGCCCCCGCAATTTCGTTATTGCAGCCGGTGCATACATTGGTTCGTTGTATCCCGAATACCTGACCGACCCGGCGATTATTTATTGTCCGTCGGACTCCATGAACAGCCCTGCTGATGCCTATGCAACGGCTGATTTCCAAGACCTGCACGGCAACCTCGTGCGGGCGGGCGATCCCATTGCGCACATGTTCTGTAGCCAACAGTCGCTGGGAGTGCAGGCCATGGATATGAGTTATTGGTATCTTGGCTGGGCTTTCGACCTGATTGACCCCACAGACCCGTTGATTGATAGCCCGTTGTGGGACGGAGAAGGGCCTGAGCAGATGATCGCCGCGGCAATACAAGTGGGACTGCTTAACCTGCTTGGCGGAGGTGTTGATGATGGCACTGTCCTCGCCGTTCAGCGTCGCGTAGACGAAAATGTCCGTTTGGGGGACCTTTGCAACAGTGCTGTTGACGGGTTTCCCTTGGGCACGGGTCGCCAAGGCTGCACGATTTATCGTTTGCGCGAAGGCATTGAGCGGTTCATGATTACCGACATCAATAATCCTGGCGCCTCGGCCCAAGCCCAAAGCACACTATTTGTGATGGCCGACGGTGTATCCACGGAAATTTCGCATTTCAACCATATCCCCGGCGGTTCAAATGTGCTGTATATGGATGGTCATGTATCGTTCGAGCGGTATGAACTAGGCGGCCCCGGTCCCATCAATGGTCCGGTGGCAACCTTCGTTGGCGGTTTGCTGACGGCTGACCTTGGTATGTAGACGAGGGCAGTTTCAAATTGTGACTGATATGTTTTACCGTTTGTGACGGCTGACACAGTGAAGCCATCACCGGTCAAGCAGAATGCAAGAATCATGGCAGGCTTCTTCGGTTTGCGAAGAAGCCTGCCTTTTTAAACCCCATTGTACAGCAGACAAGATGAAGCAGTACCACAACAAAGCAACAGACGGGGACGTTGAAAACCCCGTTCCTACCGACAGTGCGCTCCAAGTAAGAGGAGCCTTCCCCATCCTTGGACGCTCGATTAACGATGCGCCACTGGCATACCTCGACAACGCCGCCACCACACAAAAACCTCAGTGTGTTATTGATGCCATGACACGGTATTATGCCGCTGAAAATGCGAATGTACATCGCGGCGTTCACTATTTGAGCAGCCTTGCCACGGAACGATATGAAACCGCTCGCGAAAACATCTCCCGCTTTTTCGGCGCGACGGAGGAGGCGGGGTATTGTACCGTCTTCACCAGTGGCGCCACGCAAGGCATTAATCTGGTTGCACATGGCCTGAAGCACGATATGCAGTGTGGTGACGAGGTTTTGATTACGCAAATGGAACACCATTCCAATCTTGTGCCGTGGCAACTGCTATGTGAGGCAACGGGCGCAAAACTGCGCGTGGTTCCCATGAATGAGAATGGCGCGTTGTGCATGGAAGAGTTTGAGCGGTTGCTAAACACACGCACGAAGATTGTCGCGGCCACCCATGTGTCCAATGTACTGGGTACGGTGAATCCCGTGCGCGAGATATGCGCGATGGCAAAAGCACAAGGGGCGGTTTCCGTCATTGACGGAGCGCAAAGCGCGCCCCACGTACCGGTCAACCTTGCAACTTTGGGCGCCGACTTCTTTGGTTTTTCCGGCCATAAATTATATGGTCCCACCGGAATAGGCGTGTTGTTCGGCCGCATGGAACAGTTCGAACGGATGCCCCCATACCAAAGCGGCGGCAACACAATACGTACCGTAACACTTGAGAAGACAACCTTTGCGCCGCCGCCGGAGCGATTTGAAGCGGGTACGCCGCATATTGCGGGGGCCGTGGGCCTTGACGCAGCAGTTGCCTTTTTGCAGTCCCTGGGGTTGTCAAGAATTGCCGCCCACGAGAAAGCGTTGCTCAACTACGCCACCAAGGCACTGGAGAGTATCCCGGGCGTGCGCCTGATTGGTGATCCGCCCGACATGGCGGCCATACGCTCTTTTGTGATGGCCGGTGTTCATCCCCATGATATCGCACAAGTATTGGACAATGCGGGGGTGGCCATCCGGTCGGGACATCATTGTGCACAGCCTGTCATGGCCTTTTATCAAGTGCCGGCCACAGCGCGTGTTTCCTTCGGCGTGTACAATACGAAAGCGGATGTGGATGCATTTGCCACGGCATTGCACACCGTACGGGAGATGTTTTCTTGACCCCCGACAGCCACAGATTATACGAAAGCATCATTCTTGACCATAATAAGTCACCGCGTAATTACGGCAAGCCGGCGCAGGCCGCAGCCGCTATTGAAGCCGTGAATCCCCTTTGTGGCGATACCTTCACACTTTATTTGGTCGCCGACGGAGAACACATTACCACGCTTTCTTTCGAGGGTAACGGGTGTGCCATCTCAAAGGCAAGTGCCTCGTTGATGACGTGTATGCTGAAGGGCAAAACGCGGGAGGCGGCCGTTGCGCTGGGCAACGCCTTTGAGTCCATGCTACAAAAGGAACCTGATGCACCTGTCAATGAGGCACTACTCGGGGACTTAATGGCCTTCTCCGGTGTGCGGGCGTTTCCGATGCGCATCAAGTGTGCCGTGTTGTGTTGGCGTGCCCTGCTGGCACATTTAACGGCGTAACGCGGCAGATGGGCGTGCCAGCAGCTCTTTATAAGCGTCAATAACACATTCCGCCTGATGGTCGAGCGTATAGCGCGTGTGTGCGGTTGCACGGGCATTGTCGGCAAACCGGTTCCGCAGTTCCGGCTCGCGGTATAAGCGTGATAATGCGGCGCTCAGTTCCTCAATGCTGCCGTCGGTAACAAGGCCTTCCGTCTCGTGCTGAATAATTTCATGTAACATGCCGCGGTTCGCCACCACCATGGGCGTGCTCATGGCCATCATTTCCCGAACAGCCCGACACGTACCGTCCGTTCCCGGCACGAGAAACATGCCGACATCAAAGGTGCGTAACATGCCCACATATTCGTCGGCATCAAGATAACCGGTAAAATGAACGCGGTCGGTCAGGCCGAGACGTGCCACGGGCGCAAATCCGACATCCCGTTGTCGTGTGCCCCGGCCCACGACCACCAGATGCGCGTTTTCCGCGGCTTGTGAGAAACGATGGAACGCATCAAACAAGTCTTCATAATGCCGATGAGGCTGCATCCGGGCCACAATCCCCACCACAAACGCTTCGACCGGGATGCCCAGACGTCGACGCATATCGGGCAACGGGCGGGCAGGGTTAAACCGTTGTGTATCCACCGCACCGGGAACGACCGCCGTCATTTCGGGCGGCAAGGAAAAGGCTTTCTGATCCGCAGCAAGAGCGTGTTGGGACGGCTCCAAAATGAGGGCGGAACGCGTGACCAACTGCCGATGGCGTCGGTCGTTCGGAAAGCCGTC
>SKQZ01000456.1 GCA_007118765.1 Candidatus Hydrogenedentota bacterium | reverse complement strand
CGCGTACGGCACTTTTTCTTGCAGCGGGTGATGCGGGGGCCGTACAATAAAGGCGAGGCGAAGAGTAGGAAAGGAATGCGCTATGACTCCATTTTATGAGAAGGCGCCCCGTCAGACGTGTGTCGGTCGTGCCAATGGCGGCGCGTTATATCATTGTGCCGGAGCTTGCGGGGATATTCCGGTGGTGGTGTTGCGTGGCGAGCCGGAAGCGATGGGCCGGCAATACGGTGAATTGTTGGGTGCGGGTATCTTGCGCAACGGTGAGCGGTTATTGCAGCTGTTTGCCGATACCGGCATCCCCAAGCCGATTGTTGAGCGCCTTATGAGCAGTGCGTACGAACGCATGGCGCCGCATGTGCCCGCTGCGTTTGAGGCCGAGATGCAGGGCATTGTTTCCGGTGCGATTCGTTCGTTTGTGCCTGTCAGTCTTGATTCGCTGCGGCGGCTTGTGGCGGCCACCAACTTTGACATGTATCAGCGGGAGCAGCGTATCCTTGAGATATTGGACGCTGATTCCGCGGCCCTGCTAAAGGAAATGAACGGCGACGTTTCCATGCAATGCACGTTTTTTGCGCTGTGGGGGTCCCGTACCTCCGAGGGCAAAATGTTGTCCATGCGCAACCTCGATTGGGTTTCACAAACCGGGCTGCATGAGGACAAACTTGTTGTCGTTTACCATCCGGAGAACAAGCAGCCGGTGGTTTCGATGGGGTATGCCGGTGTGATAGGGTGTCTTGCCGGTATGAATGCTTCGGGGTTGAGTTTTTCGGAAATAGGGGCGTTCAGTGTGAGTGAGGAGCTGGACGGCATCCCGTGGACATTTTTGGCGCGGCATGTGTTGGAAACATCGGATACGCTTGAAACGGCAATCGACATCGTCCAGAATGCCCGCCATACCATCGGCTACAATTACTTGGTAGCCGACGGCGACCCCCGGCGATTTGGCACGGACGGGTTTGACCCCCGTGCCGTCGCGTTCGAGACCAACCACAGCTGCTGCGAAATGTTTGTTGATGACGATCCGAAAGAACACGAAGCGGTATGGGCGGATGCGGACGGCACAAAACACAAGTATGGCCTCCCGTTGTCCGACTGTATCCTGCGCGCTGACACTGCTTTTGCCAGAAGTACACGTGCGCTGCAAGCGACGGATAACGGCCCCGGCGCACCCGAAAACACCGGCAATCCCTATGGCCGCGATAACGAGGGCAGCTCCTATACCACTTGTCACAAGCCCATGTATGATATGGTGCGCGCATACGAGACAGGCGAGGCCTATGTTTTCCCCGTACGCAATCAACAGGTGATAGCAGGGGGTGCGCCGCGCAAGATCGGCGTGGACGAGGCCTTGACAATTGCCGCGACGGTGGCGCATAACACCGAGATGCTGGCAGAGAACGATTGGAACATAATGAGTGTTGTCTATGCGCCCACCGACGGACAATTTTGGGTGGGCTACGAGACGCAGTATGAGGACGGCAGTTGGAAAAACGCGCCGGATGCCGGATACACGCAGTTTGACATGGAACAACTGCTGTCGCTATAACGGGACTGCAACACGGGCTAGTTGCGACTTCCTGTATGTCTTGATAAAGGAGAATTGTACGCCATGATGATGATACTCGGTCTTATACTGTTCCTGCTGGGCGGCACGGGCGCCGTGCTTTTTCTCATGGGCATTGTTCCCGCAGTGCTTGCGGGTACGCCCGTCACCATGGGCAGTTGCGTCGCGGTGGCCGTTATTGGCCTGGTAATCATGATGATGACCCGCCGACCGGCCAACTGAACCCGTTTGCCCCCGTGTCTTCTAATGCAACATCAGCGGGCGCCCGATAATGCGCGTCCCATTTCTTCAATCATGCCCGCTATTTCATTGCGTTTGCTGAGCAGGGTGTCCGCATTGCGGGTGAATGTCACGAGGCTGGGAACCACATCGTCCAAATTGTAGGCTTCGGCGGCCCGCCGCAAGAGGGCCTCATGGCCGCCCTGATCCCGGAGTGCGCGGAACCGTTCCATAAACAGGGCAAGATAGTCATAATCTTCGAGGCCGTCCCGAATGACTTCCCAACGAATGGAAGATACAGGGCCGTCCGGGCCGGGATACAACAAGATACCGTCGCCGTTTACGGGCGTAATGTCCAGTAATGCTTCAAAGGGGTCGCCCTCGTCGGGCCAATCATTCACGCTCCAATACTGCATGCCGCGCATGCCCAACGCCCACGACTGCCAAAAGAGAATGCGATGTTCAATGGCGGCGAAATCGAGGAAGAAATTACCGTAAGGCCTGGGCGGAATATGACTGACATACCACCAGACTTCATCGCCTTGCGCGCCCCGTTCCAAGACCTTTCGGTTGTTTGTGGTGTCCAGCACCTGCGCATGTACGGACCAGATATCCAGTGTGTCCGGTATAAAGGGGCGCAGTCCCATGGCGCTCGCGAGGATGGGGATGTCAGGGGCGTGGTTCTTCCAGTGCTGCATGCGTTCGAGCACACGGCTCCACGCGGGCTCTTCCGGTTCATAGGCGAGTTGCGTAAAAACACGGTCTTGCAGGTTGTGAGTGCGAACGAACGCATTGGCTTGCTCCAGCTGGCTTGGTGCGTCCAGCAGTGAGGCCGGCACATAATGCGAGGAGGCGCCTTCGCTGCGCAACGTTTCCAGGCGCGTTGCAAACTGGTTGAGTTCCTGCTCATAGTTCGCGCTTTCCCGTGGAAACTGACACAATTCCCGCAGGGTTATGCGGTGGTCCAGTCCATGGCGCAGATATTGCCGGGCAAGCCTGTCGGGGTCGGCGCCCATGCGCCGCGCCTGTTCGGCCAGCGCGCTCATGGAAATGCCGAAATCGGTTTTCAATACGGGGGTTGTGGGCAAATCAAAATCATATACCCGCGCTTCAACCCACAATTCCCACGGATCACGGTTTGCGGCGGCAATCATCATGACGCCCCGATATATGCCCGGCGGCAGGCCGGGCCGTGCGCGCACGGTAAACCAAAGTGGCGTTGTCTGGCCGCCTTCCGCAGAAAAAGCGGCGTGTTTGGGCAATGCATCCGGCCATTTGCCGGTCGGACCTTCATAATGACTTGGCACGCGCACCTCGTGGTACTGCACATTATGCACCGCGATGTCTGAGGCGGGGATGCGGGCGCCGCTGTTGGGTTCGACCAGGTCGTCGGTGATAACACGGACATTAAACAGGTCGGCGTCTTGTTCCGGGCGCAGGCATAATTGAAAGGATTCGCGCTCATTGCGTGCCAGCGCTATGCGCACCGTGGGGTCGGGGACGCCTTCGGGGATGATGCTGTCTTGTCGGAACACTTTTTCCAGCGCCGAAGCAAACCACATGGTGACATCGCCGACAACAGCGGCCTGGCGGCGTGACACGCGTTCGCCCCTGTCCAGGCGATGGGGCGCGTCTGTCCAGGCGGGCATGGCGCGTTGGCGCGGCGTACCCACGGTAAAGAATGTATCAATGCCGCCGTGAGGCGATGCCGTGTCTTCGCCCAGCGGTATCACGCTATCCCGGTGATGGAGCTGCGCCATAAATTCGTATACCCCGTCTCCGGGCGGTTCCCAGTCATACGTACACCGTGCGAGCCGTGCGGGGGAGACATCAAAACGTTTGCGCGGCAGTCGCCAGACCCGTTTGTTCTCCGCGACAATACGCGCTTCAATATGCACATCTTCAAGAGGTTTTGTTGCGGCGAACAATGCTTCCAGTTTGCCGTCGCGATAAGTCAGCTGCATGGCCACATGGTCGTCGGCAAAATCTATATGGGACAGGCCACGCACCATATTAAGCCGGTAAATCGTAGTCCATGCTTCGCCGGGGTTCAGCATGCGCGGCACATAAGCGGTATGTACGCCCGCCGGCGCGCCGGCATCGTCGTGCAGCACGAGAAACGCGTGGGTGTGTTCGGCGTGAAACACGGCATACACCGATTCGTTGCGCTCCGTATTCGTGAGTGCGGCCCAGTTGCGTGATGCGGGATGGTATTGTTCGCGGTTGGAGTCGATCATCCCGTCAAGGGTGGGCAGCCGCAGCAGGTTGTTTCCGCTCGCGCGCATGTCGTTGCGCACCCACGGCGCAACCCATTGACTTTCGTCGCCGGTATTCTCAATGGTCCACGTGATGCGCACGGACGTCTCATCAGGGAGCGGCTCCATCAGGCGGGTGACGTGCAACCCCTTGATATTCGGCCCGTCGCAGTCATACCGATAACGCAGCATGGGACGGTCCGAATCGGTGTCCACGATTTCAAGGCGTTCATTCAAACGTCGGTTGGGCACGTAATGACTGCCTACGCCGAAGCCTTCCTGCAACAGGCCCGCGTCCCCTGCGAAATTGACGGCGCCGCCTTTCAGACGCAGCGTGTTGAGTATGCCGCCATCGTGGGGGGCGAACATCCATTCCAAGTAATGGCCTTCGATGACAACATCATCATCAACGACGACTGCGGCGTTGCCAACGGGGTGCATGGCCGGCAAAAGGCAGACGACAAATAACAGTGTGCGGAATAACGGTGAAACGGGCATAGTACTCTCCAAAGAAACCCCATGGTGGACAAATATGCAGTGATATGTTACCGCCGTCACAACGATTGCGCAACGGCCTGTGCGGTACTATATCACGGTGGTTGCGGTTGCGGCAAAACAGAGAGGCGTGCTTGGGAATGAAGGATATCAGGCGCTGTGCGGCTCGCCCGAAAGTTTCACCGGCTTTCTGTTGTGCCTGCACAAAGCCCTTGACCTGACGCAAGCTTCGCGGGATTCTTACAAAATCCGTCGAAATATAGGGGCTAATGCGCTCGCCATATGGCGCGGATGCGGTTATACCTGAAATCATAGGTGGGCGTACCGCCCCGTTGT